>VXSK01000028.1 GCA_009838035.1 Gammaproteobacteria bacterium | reverse complement strand
GTCATTGATGAAAATGCCGCCTAGGAGTCGGGAAGAGATTGAGGAGGAATGGCGGCGGAGAGAGGATAAGGAAATTGGAGGAGGTGGGATTTGAACCCACGGTAGGCACATCCCTGAAACCTACACCGATTTTTAAGGTCGGCACAATAAACCTGGCTCTGACACTCCTCCACGAAAAAGCCCCCGATTGATCGGGGGCTTTTCAATCAGGAATTATAGTCGCCGTGTCATCTACTGAATACACCTTGATAGCTGGAGCAGTGGCCGCGATCGGCGGATTATCACTAAATCTATTTGATCGATATTGGCAGTGGTACAGAAAAAATCGACCACAGCCGCCAGGATCAGTTATTGGTGGGGAAGATGCCTTGAGGAAAGCAGAAAATGAATACAAGAGAAAATTATGGAATTACCGAATTACAAGACTTCTAGAAGTATTATTTCTCGTCGGATTTGTAGCGGGAATTTGGGTCATAGTTCAGCAATAAATACTAAGTATGAAACACCTGTTGAAATTGTTGCGGGAAATCTGGGACGGTTACAGTCGATGGAGAAAAATGCCATTCAATGACCGCGTCCAGAAATACTGCGATGAGAGCCGCGTTTGGTGTCGCCACATCAATTTAGACAACGGAATGTCGATTGTAATTTCGCAGGGAGACCCTCGTGTGAAGGGTATAAAAAAGGGTCTTAGAAAAAGAAGATGGGCACGGCGATTGTTAGGTGCCAGATCTTAGATTTGTGTAGTTTGATGGATAATTCCCTAATTTTCTTAATTCATCATTCCAATGATGATGGAGTCATTGACGATATTTTGCTGCAGACGATGTGCGCTTTGGACGATATTGCTCCCTGTACTCTAACTGTTGATGAGACTAGAGTTTTTGAGAAGATTGTGCAGAGGATACCTTCCGAAATCCTATCGGAGAATTCTGTTAGTTCTGAGAGAGAAATAGAAAGGAGAGGGCGGGATCAAATGGAGTCCGTCGGAGTTGATGCCGAAGAGGAAGTTGATGCTGAAGAATTGGAAATTGAGGACGAAGAAATGAGGGTCGTGAATAATATGTACAAGATTCTCAAGAACAATGAGATTCTTGGTCAGATTCTAAGAACGAAATTCGGGAGCCTCAAACGCAAAAAATTACTGGAAGTCGTTGAAACTGTAGCCGATAGTGGATTGCGCATAGTGCGCCTCATGCTAGGAAGTCAACGTGAAATAAACGATTACGCTGCCTATATTCGTGAACGACATCCCGAGCTCGAAACTGAAGAAATCAAGCACTTCTTGACGACAATATCTTTCCTCTTAACTATGTGGAATGTGGAAAAGATTGTTTGTGCGCTTAACAAGCCTGAAATTTTCCCAATTGTCGAAAACGTTGTTAGAAAAAGGAACACACCAGCATACGATCTTATTGACTATTTTCTTCGACTTGAGACGACACATGACTTGGGCGAAAGAGAAAGGGATCAACTCAAGTCGCTTCTCAGAAAGCACCAGTATTCTTTTTTTAGAAAAGTAATTTCGATTAGGACGCAGGGATACCTTAATACTCATCGAGTTGTTGAACCCATTGAGCAGTCAATTTGTTCATTGCTGAACATTCGATACCGTCCCCGGCTAAAGCGACTGGCGTAAGTGGTTTCAAGGCATGCCGATTCTGTAGGAATGGTCATTCCGCCTAAACTACGGCTAGTATTTGTAGATAGGATGTAACGAGAACAAGACCCCTAATGAAGCAATTGCAGGAGACTTTGGGGGAGCAAGCTAGAGACTGCGAAAAGGATGCATAGCTTCTATGAGTTTTTCGCGGGAGGAGGCATGGTTCGCTCCGGCCTTGGCTCTAAGTGGTCGTGCTTGTTCGCTAATGACATTGACCCAAAGAAAGGGGCCAGTTACATCGAGAATTGGGGTGAAAAAGAACTCCGCGTAGGCGATGTTGCCGACATAGATACCGCCGATCTGCCAGGCAGAGCGGATTTAGCTTGGGCTTCATTTCCTTGCCAGGACCTCTCTCTAGCAGGCAGCGGTGCGGGATTGCGTGGCGAGCGGTCCGGGACTTTTTGGTCTTTCTGGCGGCTTATGAAGACACTCGCCGTTGAAGGGCGTGCCGTTCCCTTAATCGTGATTGAGAACGTTTGCGGCACACTGACTTCAAACGGGGGCAGAGATTTCACCGCATTAATCACTGCGCTCACTCGCCAGGATTATTCCTGTGGGGCGTTGGTGATTGACGCGGTCCATTTCATTCCGCAGTCTCGTCCGCGATTATTTATCATTGCTGTGCACTCTAGTCAGGCGATCGATGAGCACCTTTTTTCAGCTCAGGCTGACGAGAAATGGTGCACCCCAGCGCTACACCGCGCCTACGCGAGGCTGTCTTTGCAGGACAAGAAGCGTTGGATATGGTGGCAGCTAAAGTCTCCCCCTTTGCGCACAGACGGATTCTCAGACTTAGAGGAGTCACCACCTCAGGGGGTTCGTTGGCATACTGCAAAGGAAACTCGCAGACTACTCAGCATGATGAACGAATCCCATTTTGCAAAAGTGGTGGAGGCGAAGCGCGCGGGTAAGCGCGTCATTGGGACTGTCTACAAGCGAACGCGTCCCACAAAGGAAGGCGGCTACAAGCAGAGAGCTGAGATTCGATTCGACAACATCGCAGGATGCCTTCGCACGCCAACCGGGGGATCAAGTCGCCAAACGCTAATGATTGTTGAGGGAGAAAACGTGAAGTCTCGATTGCTTTCTCCCAGGGAGGCGGCACGATTAATGGGTATTTCCGACGATTACGCGCTGCCTAGAAGATACAACGAGGCGTATCATCTAGCGGGGGATGGCGTTGTCGTTCCCGTGGTCCGGCATATCGCTGAGAACATCTTCGAACCGGTTTTGAACGCTGAGATTTTCACCCAAGAGAAGGTGGCCTAACGCATGGAAGAGAAACTTGCGACGCAACTAGAAGGATTCTCCCGTCAAAACAAGTTTCGGGGGAAAGGGCCGCTGTGCGTGGCTTTGGTCGTTACCAACCGAGCTCGCGAATGGGGTTTGCCGCTCGATCCGGAAACACTCGTAACGGCTGGAGGCGGTCAAGTGCTGGGCTTGGGGAAAGGAGCCGTTCAATCCATTTTATCCAAGCATGGAATCACTAGAGTGCTTGCTCAGGAAGGCGGACGTACAAGCCGAGGCAGCATAAAGAGAATGAGGGCGTATGTCGCCTTTCTCAATCGTCTTCACGAAGAGGAAAAGGCGCATCTCGACCAAATTGAACTCTTTTGGATTATGCGCGTTCGGGAGTTTTTCGCCGGCCGGCCATTTTCGATCAAGCTAGATAGCTCCCGCGGGATTCGACATGTGATTCGGGATATTTTGGCGCAGGCAATGAAGCGACAAGGAGAGGCGCAAGGAACTCACTACGCTGGAGCGGTTCTACAGCATTTGGTTGGAGCGAAACTGGATTGCGCTCTCGGAATCGGCTGCATTGATCATAATAGTTTCTCGACCGCAGACGCTCAGAGCGAGCGAGTCGGCGATTTCTCGATTGGCGATGCAGCCATTCACGTCACAACGGCTCCGGGCGAAGCCGTAATACGCCGTTGCGTGGATAACCTCAATGAAGGATACAAGCCCTTGCTGGTTACGGTAGATCGCGGGGCACTTGTCGCGGATGAATTGGCGAATCGCGAAAACGTGGGCGAAAGGATCGACATATTTGAGATCGAGCAATTTGTTGCCTTGAACATACATGAACTTGGCGGATTTCAAACCGAGGGAAGGCGGCTCAAATTGGATGAATTGGTGAAGCGCTATAACGAGATTATTGAGGGAGTGGAAACGGACCCTAGTCTCAAGATCCGAATCCGATGACAAGCACAACTCTTGATCGTAGCGCAATCATGCGCGCCGTGAAGAGCTGCGACACTAAGCCTGAATTGATCGTGCGCCGAATCACTCATAGTCTGGGCTTTCGTTATCGCTTGCATAGGAAGAATCTCCCCGGGAAGCCGGACTTGGTATTCCCATCAAGATCAAAGGTGATCTTCGTGCATGGCTGCTTCTGGCATCAGCACACCTGCCCCCGGGGAGCTCGTTCCCCCAAAACTAACCGAGACTATTGGCTTCCAAAGCTCCAAAAAAACAAAGAACGCGATGCTAGGAATCAAAAGCGGCTTCGGGAAATGGGATGGCAGGTCATCACAATTTGGGAATGTGAACTCGCCGACCGCGATGTACTTGGGAAACGCATAAGGGCATTTCTGGAATGAGCATTCTCGCTGTCAGCGAGAGCGTCTTCAGCGCGATGTGCACCACAGAGCCAAAGTGGCGCGTGCCTTTACTGATGGCCATTGGGCGCTGATGCTAGTCGTCAATTGCAAGAGAATCAGGATAGCTTCAAGGATCTTTCGCACATTTTGTATGGTGGTGGTCCCCGTCTCTTCTTCAGGTTGCCAATTACGCGACTTTCCTGTCCGTTTCAGTGAGCAATCGGACAGATTCAGGTACCGCTGCTCTTTTTCGGTTAACTTTCTCTGGCGGCATGAAGGTCCATGGACAAGATTCTACTTATGCGTGACGCGCCGCATTGATCTTCTTCGGCAAAGAGCCACAGTCCAAGTGTCGATCTCGCCTGGATGGTCGAAGCTAAGACCGCGCAGCACGTCGCGGACGGATCTCAATCACCCGATCCGGCCGGAATAGCCCATTCTCATCGGCTGCACCCATCGGATAACTCGTGGGGTTGCTGACAACCTGCGTATCGCCAACTATCGCCTCGTAGGCGTCATGGACGTGACCGCTGATCCATGCCTGGGCACCGATCTCTCTAACTAGCTCCTCATTGTCATTGACGAAATAGCCGGTCAGCGCGTCGTCCTTGAACCCCGGCGCTACAGCGTGGAGCGTCGGTGGCCAGTGCGTGATGACCACATCGACCCAGCCGGCCTGCTCGCGCAATAGCCGCGTCTGGAGGGCGTGCTCTTCCAAATGCCGTTGCACGGTCCAGCGGCCGGAATCGTCGTACTTCGGGTCGAAGTCATTGAGACTCCCCGCGATCAATCGCAGGGAGCCGGGACCCCGCAGTCTCAACGGGTCCGAATACCACGGTGCGCCCCAAAACCGTACACCGTCAATCGTGACGCCCTCGGCGACCAGGTAATGTAGACTCGGCATGCTCTCGACGATTTGCCGCCAGGCGTAATCCGTCTCGTGGCGTGTGTGCACCGAGTAGTACTCGTGGTTGCCCGGGATCAGGATCACGGGCGAAATGCGCGCTTCGTCTTCGACAAACTGCAGGGCATTAGTGTGGGTGCCGATGTCGCCCGCCAGCACCAGGACATCCCGGTCCGGGACAGGCCGGAACTCCGTAACCGGGTTCGGTTCGTAGTCTGGGCGCATCTCCAGGTGCAGGTCGGAGGCGATCTGGATTTTCATGGCGGCGGGTAGGTTCTGGCCGGGCGCGCCATTGTACGGATTCACCGAATAAATCCAAGCCGAAAATGGCGGGTATTACACACTTTAGTTGGGGCATTGCAAACTGTATTTGTCAATGCCTAAGTAAAAGTCCCAGCTACTGATTACGCATTTCACGCGAAAGTTACCGTTGATTTCACGGGAAAATTACCACTCCGGAGCTGCGCGATGCGGTTGACGGACTGGTTATTCTGCCAATCGCCCACCAAGGCAGGCGGGCAGATGCCGAGGTCGAGGTAATCCAAACGTCGAGTCAGAGCAGTATTGCGTTTGAGTTGGGTGCTGCATCTAAGTGTGCGGCAGGTGGCGCGCAGTTGCGGTCTGGCCCAACCGATGGTGCTGAACCACGTCCGCCGCGCCGAGTCCTGCGGACTGTCGTAGCCGTTGCCGGCGTCATTGGATGCGAGGCGTTGGAGCGGCGTCTGTTTCCGCCGCTGCCTCCGACGACAGCGCCGCGGCCGGAGCCGGACTGGCCGGCAGTTCATCGGTAGCTGAAGCGCCGGAGGGTGCAGCTGCAGTAGTTGTGGGACGAGTACAACGCAGCAAATAGGCGGGGCCATCGGTACACCGCGTTTTGTGTTCGCTACCGGCGCTGGCTTCGGCGGCTGGACGTTGTGATGAGCCTGGTCCTAGTCCCCCATGCCGCGGTGTTACACGAATGACGAACTAACCCGACCGAGACTTCAACCTCCAATCCATCCAATTGCGAAAAACCACTCGCGTTATCCTCTTGTTCTGAGCCTTTGAGCCAACATTCGTAACAGGCAAACCAATCCGGGACAACAATATGAATAAAGCCGGAACTCCCTGGAACACAGACGAAATTGAAATCATTGTTGAAGACTATCTGGACATGCTTCATATGGAGATGCAGGCCCAACACTTCAATAAGACTGAACGCAATGAGATACTTCAGGAGCGGCTCGGTCGCTCAAAAGGATCAATCGAATATAAGCATCAGAACATCAGTGCCGTTATGACACTGCTTGGGCTGCCCTTCGTTTGGGGCTACAAACCGAGATTCAATTATCAGACCCGATTGTGTGAGGTTATTGAAGACAAACTGAAGCACGACAACCTGGCTGACCATTTGGCTGGCCACGTCAACGAGCCAAGCATCCCGGAATTGGGCATCACATTTCAACAACCACCTCCTGAGAGCCCAAATCACCGTATCTCTAGCGGCATCATTCGTCGGATTCTGCGCATTTCCGATCCGGCCACTCGCGATTTTCGGGCGCGTGTATTGGGCGAAGCAGGAGAGAAGTTTCTATATCACGCAGAACGAAGCCGGCTTCAGTCTGGAGGCAGAAACGACCTTGCAGAAAAGGTCCGTTGGGTCTCGAAAGAGGACGGGGATGGAGCAGGATTCGACATCTTGTCCTTCTCAGAATCTGGTGAGGAACGATGGCTGGAAGCCAAGACAACAAACGGCCCACTCACAACGCCATTTTGGATCTCAGAAAACGAATTACGCGTATCCGAAAAGCGCCAGGATGTGTTCCGTCTTGTGCGCATATACGATTTCTCAAGAACACCCTCTGCCTATCAGTTGAAGCCTCCTCTGACCGATCACGTCCATCTCTCGCCCACAAATTACTTTGCCACCCTTCGTTAGGATGCAAGCAGCCTCCCCATTAGGTCTCTTCCGAACCATCACTTTGCCTCCTTCCCGGGAGAAAATCGCGAAGAACGCGCAACATTACTGGCACCAGCAGCAATGCGATCCACCCTATGGTGTCAGTAATCGAGTCGACTCGCCCCAGTGCACGTTCGTGGTTTATTTCTATTCTGTTGACGAGGTCTTGCCGTAGGGCGATGAAATCTGCATTTAGCACCTCGATTTCCCTGCCCAGCAGTTCCAACTTATCCCCGACCCGCAACACGGTCAGTACATCTTCCGGATTCGTAGGATTGAGAATCGCCTTTACGTGCTCTAATTCTTTTCCCACTGAGCCAGCAACATCCTCGACTCTACTTAACCGTGCTACTACCGATTGGGTTTCGAACTCACTGATTGCTTTGAGTGCTTGACGAGTTTCATCGAGATTCGTCTCCGCCAATTCGAGAGATTCTAGTGTGGACTCAATAGACTCTATCCTAATTTCCTGTACGTCGAATCTCTCAGAAAGTTGTACCTGGCGCATCTCCAATCGGTACTCCAAAAAATCCCGTTCGACGCTGTATTCCGAGATGAAGGTAATTGCAACTCCAAGAATCGCTACGATTAGATAAGCGAGCAGAAACCAGCGAAACGCCGGCTTAGCCATCATGCGTCTTAGAGATAAACGCCTATCTGCCATCTGAACTCCCCCAAATGTCTTACCACATCAAACTGAACCGCCCCGGGTATTTCGAAGACTCTTTAGTGTGAGTAAGGTCGCCTTGGCCCACACTGTATCTTGATAATACATCTGTTTTTGCGACTGGCCGCATGTCGGCGAGCAACCCGAACAAGCTTCTAAAATTGAACTAGTCAACCCGCTTCTGTGGCACTAAATCCACCGCCTTGAGATACTTGCGAACCGTCTTGTGGTCCAAGCCCTCGTGCCGAGCGGTCGCCTCTCGTAGCTCGACGGCACTCTGGCGACGGTAGCGCCGCCGGCCACTTCATGGCGGCAGCGCCTACTCCGTTCCAATTGCACCAGAGCCTGCCACTTGGCGTGTTGGCATGCTGTCCTTCTGACGCCTGACCTTAGCGGGACTTACATCTATGGATGGCGAGTACGTCGCGTCGATGGTGTATGGCGATTCAATGCTGGTTACGTTGAACGATTGAACGCTGTCCGCCGTGATTCGGCTGGAATAGCCTTGCCTCCGGAGCCAAAGTCTAGAATATTCACCTGCAACGAGCTCCCTGTCCTTGGCAACCCTGAAAGACGCCCCGGTAACCCGCGCCACGAGGCTGGGGTTTGCAGTCCTTGTCTGCATGTTGCTGACCACCGTATGCGCATCGGCGGAGCCCGTCATCGTCAGGGACTGCGAATCCTGTCCCGAGCTGGTTGTTATTCCGGCGGGCGGCTCTTTCGTCATGGGTGCGGAAGACGCCGAGGGACTGGCCTGGGGCATGCCCGAAGCCCTGTCGGCCAATGAGCGGCCGGTCGCCGCGATCACGATTGCTCACTCCTATGCCATCGGCCGTACTGAAGTCACGCGGGCCCAGTTTGCGGAATTCGTGGAAGAGACGGGCTTTGCGACAATGAAAGGCTGTTCTCACCTCACCGATTGGGGCTGGCAGATGCAGCCGGAGTTCACCTGGCGCGATAACAGCATCGGCAATTCCGACGACCATCCGGCGCCGTGCCTGCGGCGCGCCGAGATACTGGCCTACCTGGACTGGTTGAGCGCCAGGACGGGTCACGCATACCGCCTGCCCAGCGAGGCGGAATGGGAATATGCCGCGCGGGCGAATTCGAAGTTTGCCGCCTTCTGGGGCGAAGACCGGACGCAGGCCTGCGCATTTCAGAACGGCGCCGACCGAATGTTCGCCGTAGTGGCCCCGAGTATTCCTTACAGTCAATTCGCGGACTGCAACGATGGGTATGCTTTCACGGCGCCCGTGGCCAGCTTCGAGCCGAACGCCTTCGGCCTCTACGACGTTGCGGGTAATGTTTCGGAACTGACGGCCGATTGCTATGCGCTGGGTCACGCGGACGCGCCCCGGAATGGAACACCCTACCTCGAGCCCTCCTGCCGAACCTGGGTGATCAAGGGCGGGTCGTGGGCCGGTTTTCCCGGCTTGTTGAGGGTGGCGACCCGCCTGCCCATATTCGCGACAACCGCAGGCTCGGGCTTCGGTTTTCGCGTGGCGCGCGACGTCGACTGAGGGCGCGTCCTATTTGGCAGCGGCCAGTGCGTCTTGCCGATTGAACTCAAGCGCCTCGGAAAGCGTATCCGCAAGACTCCGGCGCAGCTCCTCGCGCGTACGTTCCTGGCAGTTCACGCCAGGAACCTCCTCAATCCAGCCAATCCACCATTCGCCGCTCCTCTTGATCACAGCTGTGTATTCCATCTCAGTTTTCGGTTCCCTCTGCAAGTCCAGGGTTCCAAAGTATATCGACAACTCAGTATCAGCAATTGGGGAGTATTACTTGGCCAGGCGCTTTCAGCGGAAATCACGCCTCCAATAGCAAGGGCCTTCGAATCGCCAGACTGAAGTCACGCGGGCCCAGTTTGCGGAGTTCGTGGAAGAGACGGGCTTTACGACAATGGAAGGCTGTTCTCACCTCACCCGTTGGGGCTGGCAGATGCAGCCGGAGTTCTCCTGGCGCGATAACAGTATCGGAAGTTCCGACGACCATCCGGCGCCGTGCCTGCGGCGCGCCGAGATACTGGCCAGTGACATACCATGGTGCTTGATGCCATCGCCGATCCTCGTTTCATGAGACTTTTCTACTCGCCGTTCCACAGTTTCGTGCACAAGACTTTAGTCGTTGCGCACGAGGCGGGACTTTGG
This sequence comes from Gammaproteobacteria bacterium, assembly GCA_009838035.1. Classification (NCBI taxonomy): domain Bacteria; kingdom Pseudomonadati; phylum Pseudomonadota; class Gammaproteobacteria; species Gammaproteobacteria bacterium. The sequence goes on along the minus strand of VXSK01000028.1, from coordinate 230,584 downwards.
GAGACACTCACCCGAGTGCCCACTTTTCCATTCCGCGACCTCAATGGACGATTCGTCACCGGTCAGTACGACATGAGCGAACTCGCTCCGCTGGGGAAGGTGCCTTGTTTGGCACTGGAGGACGGTACCGTCCTGTACGGTAGTCAAACCATTGTCGAATTTCTCGACGCGCAACGCGTCACGAACAGGCTTTTTCCCCCGGACGGAGCGAAGCGTTGGGATGCGTTGCGTCGCCTTGCGCTCGGCGACACGCTGTTCGAATGCGCTGTGCAACTGAGCATGGAAGCGTGGTTACCGGAAGAAGCACGTCGCCGAACACTGTACGAATGGGTGTGGCCCAAGATCGTAGCGACATTGGACGAAGCCGAACGTTGGGCGGCAACAAACCCGGACTTCGATATCGGTTCGGCTGGCTTGCTGCAAGGTGTCAGTTACCTTGGCGAAGAAGGAAGCACCGAAGACCTCTTGCACCCGAGGTACCGGTGGCGCGACGGACGACCTGCGCTGAGCGATTGGTACGACGTGGTCATCCAACGCCCATCGGTGAAAGCACACTTGAATGTCGATTATGATGGCGATATGTCACCGGAGAACCACCAACGCCATGTCCAGGCCGTAATCGACATAAGAAAAACCGGTAGATGATTGACTTCTATTTCTGGCCAACACCAAATGGGCAAAAGGTGGCGATCATGCTTGAGGAAGTTGGACTCGAGTACACCACAATCCCTGTCAATATCCTTAAGGGTGAGCAGTTCGCAAAGGATTTTCTGACGATTAGCCCCAACAACAAGATTCCAGCGATCGTCGACCACGCCGACGGAACCGGTGGCCCCCATTTCTCGCTTTTCGAATCCGGGGCGATACTGATCTACCTTGCCGACAAGACTGGGCAGCTCTTGCCGTCATCCCCTCGATTGCGCATCGAAGTCCTGCAGTGGTTAATGTTTCAGATGGCGAGCGTTGGGCCCATGTTTGGTCAGTGCGGGCACTTTCTTGGCTATGCGCCTGAGAAGATTCCCTATGCGATAGAACGCTATCAAAACGAAACACTTCGATTGTACAAAGTCATGGATAAACGGCTTGCGGATGTGCCATATGTTGCCGGCGACTACTCTATCGCCGATGTCGCGATCTATCCGTGGGTCCACGTACGCTGGCTGCACGAAATTGACATCACTCAGTTTCCGAATGTAGAGCGCTGGTACAACACCTTGTCTGATCGACCGGCAGTTCAACGCGGATGTGCCCTGCTAAATGAACATGAAGTGATCGGCGACCCGTCCGATGAGACTCGCGAAGCGTTCTTCGGTAAGACACAACTGGAACAGGGACAGTAGAAATGGCCGATATCACACAGGTGATTCTGGAGCAAGGTTCACTATCTGTCCCTGTGACCGTTCCCCCGTAATCCGAGCCGTATCAGATATGGGCCCGCCAGTCAGCTGGCAGATGCAGCCGGAGTTCACCTGGCGCGATAACAGCATCGGCGATTCCGACGACCATCCGGCGCCGTGCCTGCGGCGCGCCGAGATACTGGCCTACCTGGAGGCAACGTTTCGGAACTGACGGCCGATTGCTATGCGCTGGGTCACGCGGACGCGCCCCGGGATGGAACTCCCTACATCGAGCCCTCCTGCCGGACGTGGGTGATCAAGGGCGGCTCCTGGGCCGGCTTTCCCGGCTTGTTGAGGGTGGCGACACGCCTGCCCATATTCGCAACAACGGCCGGCTCGGGCTTCGGCTTCCGCGTAGCGCGCAACGTCGACTGAGGGCGCGCACCGGCAGCCCGGGCGGGACATTGCAGCGTGGGGTCGGACCCACGGGTTCGCCGGGCAGGTTCAGGTAGTCTCGTACTCCGTGGATCGTGTTTTTTGGGTATCGTAAGCTTTGGATAAATCAAAACAGGGGTAAAGGAGAGTCTTGGGTGTTTATTGAGTAGATAGGTATCGCACAAGCACAGTGAGTCTTTGTCAGGAAGAAAAAGTCGTCAGCTTGCCTTCGCGGAAGAAGCTGCGGCGAAGGCAGTTGGTCGAGAAATTGTTTGGGCGGCATGCCCGGGCCTTGTATGTATTCCTGCGCGGCCGGTCGGTCCCGGAGGAGCAGATCAACGACATAACACAGGAGGTTTTCGCCCACCTGATGATCGTGAACGGGCTGGAAGAGAAGATGTCCGATTCGCTGGGAAGCAATCGTTCCTATCTCCTGACCATGGCCAACAACATGCTCGCGAACAGGCACCGCAAGTCGCGGGTGCGCAGGGCGTATTCGGCCGCCCAGCTCGCGGTCGAGCGCGAACGAAGGGACGAGCACTCGCCGGAGAGGATCGTCGAGGCGCAACTGGAGCTTGAAGCCATCAAGGCCGTCATTCTGGGTATGCGCCCGCATTGGAGAGCGGCATTCGTTCTGCACCGCTTTCACAACCTGAACTACGGGGAAATCGCCGTGTACATGGGACTGACGAAGAAGCAGGTCGAGCACTACATCCTGCGGGCGCTTCGAAAGCTCCGGCAAGCGCGACGGACGATTCAGAACTCGGGAGAGCACTGGTGCTGATGAAACTTCACGAGATCATGCGCGGCGGCACCGAGCATGCACTGCTGCACCTGTGGTCCGATGAGTTGTCGAACGCGGAGGCGATGACGATCCAAAGCCGCGTTCGGAACGATCCGAAATACAGGGAAGAGTTCTTCGGTTTGCTCGAGATTCTCGGGACGATGGAGGGACTGACGGCCGACAGCGAGATTCGGGAAATCGTCCCGCAATACCGGCGCCTGATCCAGGGACGCAGTGAGAAAAGGAAGATCCTGTTCGGCATTGCGGCGGCGGTCCTCGTCACGATCGGCGCCGCTTTAACCTGGTTCTCGCCGTGGCGCGGCGGAGACAACAGCCACCTTCGGAAGTACTCCACACGGATCGGCGAGCAGCGCACCGTCGAGTTGGGCGACGGCAGCGTCGTCACGCTCAATACCGCCGGTCAAATGGTCGTGGACTACAACGAACAGGCGCGCCGGATCCTTCTGGAGCGTGGCGAGGCCTATTTCGAGGTCGCGGAAGATGCCAGGCGCCCCTTCACCGTGGACCTGGGCCTGCGTTCCGTCACGGCCATCGGGACGGCGTTCAACATCCGCAAGGACCCGGAACGCTATCAATTGGCGGTGATCGAGGGCGCGGTGACGATCCACAAGGCGACCGAAGACGGCACCGAATCGCCGCCGCCCGTCTCGGTCCGCGGGCTGGGCCCGCGCCGCGTGGAGGCCGGCTGGGTCGCCGAGTTCGATATCGAGCGCGATCGGCTGACGGCCTTTCGGCCCGAGTCCCTGGACCGCTTCGGCGCCTGGCGCGACGGTGTGCTCAGTTTCACCAGCGAACCGCTGTTTCAGGTGGTCCAGGAACTCAACCGCTATTCGCGCAAGAAGATCCTGATCGAAGACGCCTCGATCATGAATTTGCAGGTGTACACGGTCGTTCGCATCCCCGCGAGCGATGCCGCGCTCCAAAGCCTGGAACTCATACTGCCGATCAAGGTTACACAGCACTACGACCGGATCGTGCTTACGGCTTCCCGGGTGGACTCGGACGAGGCGCGCAGCCCGTGATGGACAGGCCATGAAGCAGAGGCCGATCCTGGCGGTGCTGATCCTGGCGGTGCTCGCGTTCATGGCGGCCGCTGCCCGGGCGCAGGCCGACACGGCGCTGACGCTCGACATCAAGCCGCAAAAGGCCGGCAGCGCCCTGCTCCAACTCGCCAGGAAATCGGGCGTTCAGATCATGTTCGCCGAAGGCGTCGGCGCCCAGGTCGACGTGGACGGCCTCAAGGGCGAATACCGCCTCGAGGAAGCCCTGGCGGCCCTGTTGAACGACACGGGCCTGGAATATACATACGCTGCGGAAGAACTGGTGGTCGTTCAGGCGGTGGAGCCGGCAGAAGAACCGGAGCCGGCGGACGAAGCCCCTGCCGAGGATGAGGAGGCGCCGATCGAACTTCCCGTGCAGAGGGTTACCGGTTCGCGGCTGGCGCGGGGCGACCCCAGCGCCAGAGTCTATAGCTATTCCGCGGAAGAACTCGCCCGGCGAGGCGCGTCCACCCTGGAGGAGTTCTTCCGCACGCTGCCCTGGTCGTTCCCTTCCATCAGTACGCAAACGAATACGAGCCGGGGCCTCCTTGCGCAAGACACGGACGTGGCCCTGGGTCAGTTCGGACTGGGCATCTCGACCATCAATCTGCGCGCCATGGGTTCGGACAATACGCTGGTTCTTGTCAATGGCCGCCGTGTCGCCGGAGCGGCGGGCTACCAGGAGGATTTCGTCAACACGCTGACCATACCTCTGGCGGCCATCGAGCGAGTGGACGTTCAGCTGGACGGAGCCTCGGCCGTGTACGGCTCGGACGCTATCGGCGGCGTGGTGAACATCGTTCTCAGGAATGACTACGAGGGCGCCTCGGCCGCCGCCACTGCCCGGCACGAGTTCAGTTCCTCCGGCTCGGATCTGCGCAGGATCAGCCTGAACGGCAACTATGCCTGGGGGACCGGCAACCTGACAGTTACCGCCTCCCGCCGTTCCTCCCAACCGATAGACAACAGGAAGACGGGGTGGGATACGCTGGACTACCGCGACCGGTTCGGACCGGAGTACGACTTGCGCACTACCTCATTCGGCCAGCCGGGCGTGGCATGCGAATTCATCCCGCGATTCCGGTTTCAGTACCTTTCGCCCCGATGCACTAGTCGTGTCCGCTACCAGCTCCCCGCCGGCCACAGTGGTCTCGGCGCCACCGTGGACGACTTCATGACCGAGATAGCGCCCGCTGACGCTGTCCTTCCTTCCAACGGCGAGGATGCCGCCAACACCTCGTTCAGTCTGCGCGTTCGGCAACACGTAACCGACAGTCTTGATGCGTATGCGGACATCCTGCACTCCGATCACGAGTCAATGCAGGAACGAAGAACGGTATTGCAGTACCTGGTACCGACCGGCAACGCCTACAATCCGTTCGACACACCGATGATCGTGTCCTATTGGCCGGCTGCCGAAATCGAGGCCGGCTTGATGCCGCGAGCCCTTTTGGACGCAGAGAGCCGGCAGCGCAACTACACCGTCGGCTTGCTGTGGGCCGTTCGGGGCCAGAAGCTGGACCTGAGCGTCACGCGATCGAAGGCGCGGAGAATCCTGTTGAATAACGCATCGAATCTCGCGCGCTGGGAGAGCGATCCCGGCCATGCGGCGTTCTATGCAGCCCTGGAGAGCTCCGAGCCGGACACAGCGATCAACGTATTCGGCAATGGTACCGCCCAGGGCGATGTCTTTGCCGACTTGTTCGCTCGCGAGCGGGAGGTGCACGGCACGACCATTACCACGAGCTATCAGGCCGTGTTACGGGGGGACCTGGTTCGAATCCGGGGCGGAAACGTGGAATACGCCCTGGGAGGCGAGCTTCGAAAGAACGTGGTTTATTCGCATTGGCAATTCTCCGGGCCGGAAGGTCCGGAGATCCGGGAATCCGCCGAACAGACTCACGGCGTGGAGCGCCCTGCAAAGGACTACCGCGCATACTTTGCCGAGCTTTCCGTTCCGCTGGTGGGCGAGGACAATGCGCGTCCGGGACTCCGCTCGCTGCTGTTGAGCCTTCAGGCGCGCAAGGACACCTATGAATTCGTGGGCTCGCTGGGTCGCGACACTGCAATCGTGCCCAGCCAGGGCCGGATATATGTTCCGGGTGAGGGATGGCAGGACTATCACGGTCGCACAAGAGAGTTTGTCGGTTCGTACAACCTGGGGGAATCCAGACGAGGCTCCACCAGTCCGCGCGTGGGCCTTCGGTTTCAACCGACGGAAAACCTCGTTTTTCGCGCCTCCTGGTCCAGCTCATTTCGCCCGCCCCTGCTGCGGGAGCTGTTCGGGACTTCTGCTCCCCAGGAATTCGGCACCTTCGTCGTCGATCTTCATCATCCGTCGGGCGAGCCAACCTGGCAATACGTGCAGGTGAACAGTTCTCAGTTCAGTCCGCGTCTCGACTCCGAGACCTCCGATAATTACTCGGTGGGCTTTGCCTGGTCGCCGCCGAACCGGCTGGGGTTTCGCTGGACGGCGGACTGGTCCCGCGTCGATTTCGCCAACCGGATCGAAGGCACGCTCGGGCTGCTGTTCGGTGAGCCGGAGGAGCGGGAACTGGCGCTGCAGCATCCGGACGTAGTCCGGCGAGACGCGGAAGGTTACCTGACGGCAGTCAATTGGCACCTCATCAATATCGCCAACAAGGTAAGCGAGACCGTAGATACCGAACTCCACCTTGATTTCGACACGCGTGTGGGCCGCTTCACGCCCAGCCTGCAATACATGCGCGTGCTCGACGAGTCCTACCAGATCAGCGCCGGGTCGCCGCGCATAGTCCGAAAAGGTACCGGGTCCGGCAGCAGCGAATACAGGGTTACGGCGTCGCTGGGCTGGGAGGTCGGGAGGTTCGCCTTGCATACCTACATGCACTACCTGCCCGGCTACGAAAACCACAATACCGGGGGAAGTTGCAAGGAAGTGATCGGGCGCTGCACACGTCCTTACGGCAGTTTGCCCCCGCTGACCGTCAGGTCCCTCACCACGGTTGATCTTTCGGTTACCTATGAATTCGATAACGGTCTGCGATTGCGCGTTGGAGGACGCAACGTGCTCAAGGCGGAAATGCCCACGATCTGGCGGACACTGCCCTATGATCCCACCCGGTGGGACGCGCGCGGCCGGGTGTTGTTCCTCGAATTGACCTGGGAGACTTAGGTAAATTTGCACGCACTGTTGCGGCGCTGCTTTCGAGTGGCCCGCGACGTCGACTGAGCGCACGCACCGGGTCTTGAATTCCACTCGCCGCAAAGCTTGCAATCTCTCCCGCGCGTCCGTCAAATCGTGACAGTTAAGTCTCCTGCCAGACCGGCAGGCCGTCGTCGAGGGCGCTGATTAGGTTTTTTGGTTCGTAGTGCGCATTGCCGGGATTGCGGGCGAAGTGTTTTCCGATGGCTTCGACCGCGCTCGGGTGGGCGCTTTCGCCGGGCACGATGGTGCCGGCGGGGCGAATGTCGCCGCCTTGCTTCGGGCCTATTTCGCGCTGGTAAGGACGCACGCGAAGCGCGCGCAACGCCTGATAGCTCCACGAGAACGAGTCTTCCAGCCTGCAGCGGTCCGCTGCTTCGCACTGCATTCCGGCGATCGAGTCGGTGAATTGCAGACCGTGGCGCGCGGAGCGGCCGGCCAGCCAGTCCAGGGCGATATTCGCCAGTCCGCAATCGCGGTAACCGCCGCCGATATTGGAATGCACGCCGGCGAACCAGACCTGCTCGATGGTCTGACCCTCGGCGGGAGCGCCGGTCCACAAGTCCGGCTGGAACGGCCTGCGGCGCTCGTCGACCGCCAGCGCGTGGTACGCGTGCTCCACGTTTTCGCCCAGCTGCGTGTTGTGAAAGGACACCTTCTTGCGCGTCAGTCGCCCGAGAATCGGCGTTGGGGCGCCCAGCGCGCCGACCGTGTCCCACACGCCGATGAACTTGATCGGAACCGGGCGCCGGGAAGGCTCGCCCGCTTTTGCCAGCCGTTCTTGGACCATTGCGCCGTCGCGTTTGCCCGGTTGCAGGCGGTAGAGCGCATACGCTTCCGGCAACAGCCTCAGGTTCTCCTTACTCAGCAGCCCCGCCACGCCGATAAATCCCGCCAGGGAACGCACGGTATAGGCGCCCCGGCTGAACCCGAACAGGAACAGCTCGTCGCCTTCGCGCCAGTTGTTCGCAATGAAGCGATAAGCCTGCTGGATGTTATCCGACAGCCCGCCGCCCAACCCGCCGCCGACGTACTTGTCGAGCGGGCCCTGCGTGCCTACGCCGGTGTCGTAATAGACCACCTGCGGGACCTGCTCTCGGTCAACAGGCGCCAGACCCCGCACGATCTTCAGAACGTTGGTCGGCTCGGTCTCGTCAGCCGGATTGTCATGAACTTCCTGGTCCGGCTCGTTCCAGGTCCCATCGCAGCAGATCACCAGCCGCTTTCCGCCTCTTTCCACTTGCCCCACCCCTCTGCTTCATCCCAAAACAGCGCGCAAGCATACGGAAGTACAAAACTTATCGCCAGCTTGTTATTTTCGTAATTTCACTCCATTAGCGCAGGCAGGTACTTCTTCACATAGATTTAGTTCACAGGAACGGGCTCAATTCGAATCGTGGTCCTGGTGCGTTTATCCAGCGCGCCAAGCATGCGCATCAGCCGGTCGAGTGTGAAGCGGCTAAGATCGGCATTGCGCAAGCGAGAGAAATCCGCTGCAGCGAATCCAGTAAGGCTGGCAGCGCCTCGCACAGTCAATTCACGCTCGTCCAGGACCGCAATTACCCGAGCGGCAATAACCGCCTTGGCCTGCTTCAGATCCGCATGGGGATCTCCGAAATCGCGAAAGATATTCCCGCTTCCTCGCACCAGTTCAATATCTCTTTCACTCATTTTCGTAACTCCAATCTCAAGTGGCCCAGCCGAGCCCGAAGAAGTTCGACCTCCAACCTTGGTGTCCTAACGCCTTTCTTGGATTTCTTCTTGAAAGCATGTAGCACCCAAAGTTCCTCCTTGAATTCCGTGGTGTAAACCGCGCGATATGTATCGGTTCGATAGCGAACGGCAACCTGCATTACTCTCGGTCCAAGACCCGTGAGCGGCTTGGCGATATCCGCCTTACTACCTTCTGCTGCAATTGTCAGGGCTGAATTAATTCGATCCTGCACGACCGGTGGAAATGCTGCGAGTGCTTTCCTTGCCGCCCTGACCCATCCGATAGGTCGCGTGTTTTCCGTCACGGTGCGATGTTGTCAGATATGACAACGGCTGTCAATCACTTTGGTCATGTCCTTATGTCTCCAGCGTGCCCAATAAAAAGCCCCGAGGGATCGGCTTTGCTCAAGATCACCGGTCTTGGTAAAGACCGGGAGCAAAGCGTACTGCCTAGGGGCGAATGGCACCTATGTTAAAACACTGCGTCGTTCGCAACAAACGCTATTACGGCAAGAATGTCTATGCAGTTGCGAACTTTTCCACGGAATCTGCGGGCTTATACTTCGGGCGAATGTGTGCGGTTGAGGAAGGAATCGGGGTTGTTGGGTATGGGTTCGCGGTTGCTCTGGGCGGTGGTGTTTGTCGCGGCTTTTTTCGGCGGGGCTTTGCAGGCCGATTCGTTGGAGTTGGGCGACGGGGATTGCTTTCGGGAGCTGGCTTCGATCGACTACGGGCATTCGAGTGAGGGGCTGGAGAACAACCGGTTTCGCTACATCTTCCAGCACACTGACGAATATCCGTATTACAGGGTCGTGGAGAGCGTCTTCATCGGCATCAAGACGTCGGGGACCGGGCCCGGCGCCATGGTTCCGAACCGCAATTACTGGAGCTTCGTTCAGGGTCGCGAGGGCGTCGGCGCCGAGGACAACTTCTCCCTGTTTCACGATATTCGGGGCGTGGCCGATGTAAGTGGCGTCCCGGTGGAGATCGATGTCGGCGGCGACTTCGCTTTCTTTCTTTATCCGAGAGCGGCCACCGATGAAACGACCTACCTGGCGCAGGCCGCCAGCGGCGGTAGCTTCAGCGTACTGGCGACGACGGACAACGGCGCCGAATTCATCGGTACGCGGAAGTCCGGGGACTGGCGCCTCGGCGAGAACGCCGCGCTACGGCTTTACAGCTCGCGCTTCAGCCAGTGCGACGTTTGGTGCGAAGGCGAATACGACGGCAAGTACCTGCGAACCGTGTTCATGGTCGAAAACACCGTCACCGTGGGCGGCAGTACGCACCGAAGGGACAAGATCTGCCGATTGCCGTATTACCCGCTGGTCGTGACCAACTCGGCCGCACTGCTCCCCGCGGTGCACGACGAGCTCGCCGTGCGGGCCGACCGGATACATGCGGCCAGGATCGTGAACGGGCTTGAGCCGGCCTCTTCCGACGAGTGGGCGGCGGCTTTCGAGCGGGTCGATCCCGCGGTGCTCGTCAAGATCGCATCGATGCCCAGGGACCATCGCGGCGACTTCTCGACGGACTCGCGATTCGGGACGGTGACGATCCGGTTCACGCGCGATTTCAGCGAGGACAACGACGACCTCCGAAGCGGGGCGTTCTATCGTGGGGCCTACCGTTACTGGACCCACTCCATCGTCGGCCGGCTGCTGGTCGACGACCGGGACCTGGGACCGGTGACCGTCGTCAATCTCGGAGAGATCAACCAGGGCCATAACCTCAGGACGGTGGTGCTGGATCAGAAATTCCGCACCGTCGGCTCAGGCTACCGCAATGACAATGGCGGGCTGCAGTGCGGAGACACGGCCTGTGACATCGTCGTTCAAAGAAAACTGCTGAGCCTGCACTGACGCAAGCCGCGCCGGCGGCGGCGCTCAGTAGGCCGCCTCGTAGATCCGCAACGCGTCCTGCTCGCTCACTTTTCGCGGATTGTTGACCAGCAGGCGTTGCTGCAGCATGGCGTCGCTCGCGAGCATCGGCAGGCTGTCTTCGGGCACGTTCAGTTCGCGGAGCTTCGACGGCATCTTCAGGCGGTCCACAAGCGCTTCGAAGTAGTCGGGCAAGGACTCGGAAGCTCTGCCCTCGCCTACCCCTGGCATGACGATCTCGGCAAGCGTCGCATACTGATCCGCCGCCGTTTCGTAGTTGAACCGCAATACGTGCGGCAGCACCAGCGAGTTGCTGAGGCCGTGTGGGATGTGGAAGTGGCCGCCCAGCGGATAGGCGAGCGCATGGACGGCGGCGACCGGGGAGTTGGCGAACGCCTGTCCGGCCAGGAGGGAGCCGAACAGCATGGCCGTGCGCGCCGCCAAGTCGCCGCCATCGTGCACGGCTGTTTCGATATTGGCCGACATCAGAGTCAGTGCCTGCGTCGCCAGCATGTCCGAGTAGGGGTTCTTGTGAATCGCGCTGGTGAAGGACTCGGTCGCATGAACCATCGCGTCGATGCCGGTCGCGGCGGTCACGTGCGGCGGCAGGCCGACGGTGAGCTCGGGATCCAGCAATGCGACGTCGGGCAGCAGTTGCGGCGCAATGACCGCGGCCTTGGTCGTGGCCCCGGTCGTGATGATGGATATGGGCGTGACCTCGGACCCGGTTCCGGCGGTAGTGGGGATCTGCACCAGCGGCAGCCTCTCGCCCGTGAGGTTGCCGATTCCGTACGCGTCGGCAAGCGCCTGCGACGAATAGCACAACGCGGCGATCAGCTTGGCCACGTCCATCGAGCTTCCCCCGCCCAGCCCGACTACCGTGCCTATCTTCTCGTTGCGCGCCAGGTCCAGCGCGTTCAGCACGATTTCTTCCGGCGGGTCGGCCTGAACGTCCTGAAATACCGAACACGCCAGGCCCGCGCCGGTCAGGCTGTCCAACGCCGCCTCGTGCAGTCCCGCCGCAATGATCCCGGGGTCGGTCACCAGGAACACCTTGCCGGGGGACAAGGAGGCGCAAATTTCGCCGAGCTGGCCGATTGCGCCCAGCTCACAGACCAGCGAGCGTGTCGTGCTGAAATTGAGCGGTCTGACGTCTTCTGAATTCATTGTTCTGCAATCGCCTTTGCGAGGGCCCGGATACTGTCGCCGGCGACGTCGAGCACGCCGAAGGGCATGAAGCCGTGGAATGCGGACGCAAAGTGCGTCGCGCTGACCCGAACGCCGCTTTGCTCGAGCTTCTCGGCAAACAGTTTGCCCTCGTCCAGGTTCGGGTCGTGTCCGCTCGTGATGATTGTCGTCGGCGGCAGCGATTCAAGGTCGGGGATGAACATCGGCGAGACCAGCGGATCCTCGGTGGGGGTGTCGTCATCCAGGTACCACTGCTTCGCGGCCGTCAGGCCCGCGCGCCCCACCAGGTAGTTCCCGTCGCCGAACGTGATCCTCGATGCGTAGGCTTCGTGATCGTCGCGCAGGTCGAGGAACGGGTACAGGAGATAGAGCGCGTTCACGCGGTAGTCCGTTTGCCGCGCAATCTGCCAGGAAACGGCCGTCGCCAGGGCGGCGCCGGCGCTGTCGCCCATCGCGCCGATCCGGGAGGGGTCGATTCCCAGCGCTTCGCTGTTCTCGAAGGCCCACAGCGCGGCCTGGTAGCAGTCCTCGTGGGCGGTGGGAAACTTGTTCTCCGGGGCGCGGCGAAAATCGACCGAAAGATAGTCTGCTCCGGTCTCCGCGCACAAGCGCCGCACGAATCCATCGTAGCTGTCGATGTCGCCCACACTCCAGCCGCCGCCGTGAAAAAACAGCACCAGCTTCCCTATTGAATCGGCCGCGGCGTGATTCCGCCGGTAGAAGCGGACCGGGATTTCGGTGGAATCGGTCCGGATCCGACAATCCCGCGTTTCCACGCCGTTGGCCCTTTCTCCCAGGAAGGTGTCCATCAGCGCGGCCGTGTACTTGCGGCCGATGGCGACCGGGTCGCTTTCCGAGGCCAGGATTTCCATCAGGATGCCCTGGGCATTCTCGAGCAGCTTGGCGCACTGCCGGTCAATCATCGCTTTCGCCCTTTGCGGCCTTGCGGCGCTTCAGTCAAAGCGCCATAAAAGCCGTATATCGTACAGGCGGGGCATCCCCATGAAGGCGGTTTCCACGCCGGAGAACTCAGCGGTATTGAAGCTCTGCGCGGCTCGCGCCTTGTCGGTCAGGTTGGTGCCGCCCAAACGCACTTCCCAACGCTCGTCGTCGCCGGAAATCGACACGAAAGCGTTGATGTAGGTTGCCGCGGCGACGGCGAGGTTGGGGGAGTCCGTCGATTCGTTGGCGTGGCCGCCCTTGTAGGCGATATCGACGTGCGCCGTCGCCGCGACGTTCGGGGTGAGCTGGTCGGACCAGGTCATGCCCAGGAAGCCGGTCCACTCGGGCGCATTCGGCAGACGCCGGTCGCTGACGTCGGTGAGCATGCCGAGAACAAGTATCTCGAATTCCTCGTATTCCGCGTTCAGGTAGCCGACGGAGGCGTCGATCGAAAGACGGTCGTTGGGCCGGTAGGACACCACGCCCTCCACGCCGTGAATCTCCGCCGACGCCGCGTTGGTGAACAGGCTGACGAACTGCCCGGTTACGGGGTCCTGGCCGAAGCCGTTCAGCTGCAGATCCTTGTAGTCGTTGTAGAAATACGCGGCCGACCAGGTTAAACGGTTGTCCGCGCCCCTGCCCTTGATGCCCGCCTCGTAGGTCCAGACGGTTTCCGGATCGAACGGCTTGAACTCGCTGCTGGCAAACGCCCGCCCGGGGAAACCGCCGCTCTTGAAGCCGCGCGAAACGGACCCGTACACCGTGAGCCCGTCGTTCGGCTGGTAAGAAAGCACGGCGCGCGGCGTGACCGCGCTCCAGTCCTGCTCGTCCTGCAGGTTCTCGCCGGGAAACCCGACGCCGGACAGAAACGGCGGCCGATCCAGGCTCAGGGACAGCGTCGGGTCAAAGAAGAACTCGCCGCGCCGTGTGACCTCCTTCTCGTCGTTGGTGTAGCGGGCGCCGATCTCGAAGCTGGTGGTATCCGTAATAGGAAAAGTGATGTCGGCAAACACGGCCATTGAGCGCGTGCGCTGGTCGCTCTCACCGTATCCGCCCGATGGAACGCCGACACTGATGATCGGGAAGAAGAGCCCGAGGAACTGGAACGATGCCGACGCATCGTCGAATCCCGCCAGCACCACGTCGTCGTCGTTGAACAGGTAAACGCCGCCCGTGAACGACAGGCCGCTGTCGCGTTCCAGCGCGAACCGCAGCTCAGTGGAAAACTGGTCGTCGTCTTCGTAGACCGGAATGTCGAGCACCGGAAAAGGCGTGCTGTCGGCATCCAGGATGAAATCCCAGGAGAGCTTGCGGTAGGCGGTGATGCTCTCCAGGTACCAGTCGTCGCTGAACTGCCACTTGATCTTGAACGAGGCGCCGTGCGTCGTCAGGTCGGCAAAGGTGTTCGCCGTGCCTTCCACGACATAGGGCGAACCGAACGCTTCCTCCGTCGGCAGGTAGGTCCTCGGGCTGAACGGTGCGCCTACCGGATCTTCGAACAGCGTGAGCGGGGTTTTCCGGATCGGTGTGAGCGAGCGGTCCGGACGCTCGAATTTTCCTTCGACGCGGAGTGAGAAACTCAGGCTGTCGCTCGCCTCGAAGTCCACGCCGGACCGGAACGACAGCGTGTCGGTGTCGCCGTCGGTTCCGCCGAGCACCGCGTTCTCGGAATGCCCGTCGCGCTGGATGCCGGAAACCGCGAACTTGCCTTTCCAGCGGCCGTCGCCGCTCAACGGCCCGCTCATGCGGCCGTTGTAGATCCTCGTGGCGAGATTGCCGGCGCCGACCTCCGCGAACGCTTCAAATTCGTCGGACGGCGCCCGGGTGATCAGCTTGACGGCGCCTCCGGGGGAGTTTCGGCCGTAGAGGGTTCCCTGCGGCCCGCGCAGGACCTCCACGCGCTCGATGTCGAACAATTCCACGAAGGCGGCCTGGGTGCGGGCGACATAGACGTCGTCGATATAGACGCCGACGCCCGGCTCGACGAAGGGCAAGGAGTCGTTCTGGCCGATGCCGCGCAAATAGACGGCGGCATTCGAGGAATCGCTTCTCTGAAAGTGAAAATTCGGGACCGCGTACTGCACCTGGCGCATGTCGGTCGCCTGCAGGTCGCGCAGCTGGCGCTCGCTGAAGGCCGAAACCGAACCGGGCACGCTCCACAGCGACTCCTCTCTGCGCCGTGCCGTGACGATGATCTCGTCGATTACGTTTGCCTGCCTGTCGCTGGCCGCCTCCTGGGCGACACCGGTACTGCTGAAGTCGAAAAAAGCCAGGACTGCGACAACGCTTGCGAGGGCGACGGACCGAATTCGGCGAACTGTCTTATTGGGCCACATGGTGCGGTTACTCCATTTGTAGCTGTATATACAGCGAATCGAATATTCCCCAATCCGTATTTGACGACTGCCCGGGGCGGTCCGCAATGACAAAACAGGTCATCTCAGAGGGACAATTGTGGCCAATGGCATGGTACTGTATGGACATGCCGAATAACAGCCCTCCCTTGCGTTCGGCGAATGGTCCGGGCATCCCGTGCGTGGACGATTCCCTGTTCGAACCGCTGTCGAGAGCGGCCTCGACCAGCGGCATCGACCTGGCCGCCGTGCTGCGCGAGGTACAGCGCCGCCGAACCGGTAACGATGACGAACCGGCGCCCGTGCTGGTCTCCGACTACTTCAGGCTTCTCGGGAAACTGGCCGACCTGACCAGCGAGGAGACGGTGCGCATGTCCAGGCGGCCGCTGTTGCCGGGCGCGTTCCACTTCGTGATGTCGCAGGCGGCAGGCTCGAAACGCTTCGACGGCATGCTGCGCAAGTTTGCGAACGGGTTCAACCTGTTGCACGGCCGCGTCTACAACCACGTCATGACGCAGGGCGACAAGCTGATCTACGCCATCGACAACACGGACTTTCCCACCCCGTTCGAGCTGACCGACCGTCAGTTCCACAGTTTTCTCGAGTGCATCGTGATCCTCATGCACACGCTGTTCGGAATTTGTGCGGGCGCCGAAATCGATTCATTCCTGTTGAAGGTCACGACCAAGCGCCGCCTGCGCGATTCACGCAAAAACGCGGGCAACCGGCTCAACCAGCTCGCGTACTGGGGCGTTCCCACCGCCTACGGCAGCAGGAACTACGCGCTGATCTACGACTACTCCGTGGCCGCCTTGCCGGTAAAACTGCAGCCTGCCGACCTGCCCCGGCCGAACGCGATCTTCGGCGAAGTGGCCCGGCTGATCGAGAGCAATCTCAGGGTTTCGCCGGCGAACGTGCCGATCGTGGACCGGGTCGTCGACCTGATATTGACGCAGACCGTGTCGGCCAATGAGCTGGCAATGCAGCTCAACCTCAGCGCCAGGACCCTGCGGCGCCGTCTGGCGGAGTCGAACACGTCGTTTCAGGAAGTCCGGCGGAAGGCCCTGAATGCGCGCGCCAAGCGCCTGTTGTCCCAGGACCTCCTCGCGGGCGAAGTCGCCGAAGAACTCGACTATTCCGACGAGCGGAGCTTCCGGCGCGCGTTCATCCGCTGGAACCGGGTCTCGCCTTCGAAGTTCCGCACGGGATCATGAGGTTGCCGGCGTCATGACCGGGCATTTCTACAAGAGCCGCTGCGGTCTGAAGTTCTTCTTTCGCGACTCGCCCGCCTCATCGAACTTCGGCCTGGCACCGGTGGTGTGCCTGCACGGTCTCACCCGCAACAGCGAGGACTTCGTGGAACTCGCCGGGCACCTCAGGCCTTCGCGACGCGTCCTGGCCCTCGACTTCAGGGGCCGCGGCCGTTCGGATTTCGACCCGAACTACCGCAACTACTTTCCGACGACGTATGCGGACGATGTCGTCGAGTGGTTGGACCACCTGGGAATCGGGTCGGCGGTTTTTTGCGGTACCTCGCTGGGCGGCATCGTGACGATGGTCCTGGCCGAACAGGTGCCGGAGCTGTTCGCGGGCGCCATCATCAACGACATCGGTCCGGAAGTCTCGATGGTCGGCATCCTGAGAATCGCTCAGTACGTCGGCAAGCTGAAGCCGGCCGAGAACTGGGACGACGCGATCGCCAACACGAAGATCATGTTCGAAGTCGCCTTTCCCGATGCCGATGCCGCCACCTGGGACCTGATTGCAAGGCGCACCTACCGCATCGACGCCGACGGCAAGCCGGTCCTGAAATCCGATCCCAATATCGGCAAGGCGTTTCAGGAACTCGGCGGTTCACCCCCGGACCCCTGGGGCCTGTTCGAGAAACTCGGCCGGTTCCCCCTGCTCGCCCTGCGCGGTGAGACGTCGGACCTGCTGGCTCCCGAGACGCTCGTCGAAATGGCCAAGCGGGTCCCGTCCCTGGTCACCTGCACCGTCGCCAACCGAGGGCATGCGCCCTGGCTCAACGAGCCGGACGCGCTTGCCGCCATCGATCGCTTTCTGGCGTCGGTTCCCTAGCGGGAGAACTCCGTTTGCACCGGGCGCTGGTGCGGATCAGCGTTCAGGGGCTCTGCGCGCCCTCCAGCTCGTACAGGACGATGAGATTGCCGTCCCAGTCATGGAACCCGGTCTCGATTCCAACCTGCTGATCGACGGTCACGAGCCTCTTTTCGCGCAGCATGCTCAGGCCCAGGCCGGGCAAGGCGTCCCGGATCGCGTCCAGCCGGCCATTGGCGTTGATCACCACGGCGCCCCGGCGGATGCGATCCTGTTCGTCCGGCAACAGGCCGGGCACTTCATAGATCCCCAGCGTGCGCGACTGCCCGAGCCCGGCGTTCAGCGTCGCGAAACGCGTGGGCGCCGTGTTGGGGACATTGAACAGGTCGTACGACAATGAATCGGAGTCGGGGACGTTTTCGGTATCGATCTCCATCCCGAACAGATCGATCCAGATCGTGTACGCCCTGTCCAGGTCCGAAACCACGATGTTGCCGCGCCTGAAAAGAACGCCGTCATACAGGGCCTCGCCGGCGGGCCCGTCGCCATCGGCAGTGGCCGCGCCGTCGGCTTCCTGATTTTCCCCGGCGCCGGGCGAGCACGCCGCCACCAACAAAACCAATATGCCGAAAACTGCGCTTCGCATGATCGGCGGCGCCGCCCGGGCTTCTTTCTGCTACTGCGTCGCCGCCATCGCCCGCAGGCTGCGGAACGAGACCAGCTTTCTCTGCCGGTCGTCCCATAGCGCCAGCGGCACGCATTTGAAGCTCTCCCACATCGTCAGGCGGTTGACCTTGCGCAGTTCCGGGATGTCCTTGAGGCACTCGTAGAGACGATAGCTCGGGATGCGGCTTCTCAGATGATGAACGTGGTGGATGCCGATATTGGCGGTGAGCCAGCGCAGGGGGGCCGGCAGGTCGTAGAACGAACTGCCCTCCAGGGCCTGCCGGCGGAAATCCCACTCTTCCTGGCCGTCCCATTCCGTTTCCTGGAACTGGTGTTGCACGTAGAACAGCCACACTCCGATCGTGCCGGCGAACAACACCGTCGCGATGTGGACGACGACAAAGGTGAGCGGGCCCACGATCAGCGATCCCGCGACGGCGATGCCGGCAATGGCGGCATTGGTGCTCATTACGCTGATCCAGCCGTCCTTGAGGTCGCGGATCAGCTCAAGCGGCATGCGGTGTTTGAGGACGAACACATAGGTGGGTCCAAGCCCGAACAGCACGGCCGGGTGCCGGTAGACGCGATACAGAAACTGCCGCCACGGGGTCAGGCTCCGGTATTCGGCGACCGTGAGCGTGGCGATATCGCCCGTGCCGCGCATGTCCAGGTTCCCCGACGTGGCGTGATGGCCGTCGTGCAGCCGGCGCCAGTACGCATACGGCGTCCAGCAGAGTACCCCGATGACGCGCCCTACCCGGTTGTTCCACTTGCGTTTTCGGAAGAAGGAGCCATGGCCGCAATCGTGCTGGATCATGAACAGGCGCACCAGGAAAACGCCCGAAGGTATGGAGAGAAGCGCAAACAGCCAGTGCAGGTAAGCGACGCCGACCAGCGCCCCCAGCCAGCAGCTCAGGAACAGGAATCCGGACACGGAGAGCTCCCATAGAGCGCGGCCCAGTTTTGCGCGGCAATACTTGGACAGCCTGCCGGCCAAATGCGAGAGTTCCTGCCCCGCCCGGGCGGACGAATCATTCATGGAGCGCCGGCGGACCGCTCACTTCACGGCGGCAGCCCTTGATCTGTTCCAATTGCGCAAGTGCCTGCCACTTGGCGTGGTTCTGCAATCGCTCCTTGTGAGGCTCCGGCCGGGTGGGATCGTAGTCGTCTTTAGGCTGGCGCGTCTTGAGCACTTCCATTCCAAACCCAGGACCCGAACCCGCACTGGAGAAAAACAGCGCCGTACTCGGTGTATTCCCGGCCGCAAGCCCTTTCACCCACTTTGGACCGAGCTCGGCCTCAACAGCCAGACGCTCCGTTCGCAACTCGTTACAGTCATACCCGGCATATTCCTCAAGATACGAGGTCCGGTATTCCGAGTACGCGCAACCGGCCAGTACCAGGGCAGCGAACACGGGCAGATACTTCTTCATGGCTGTCAAGAATACTAGAAACAGCGACTAAACGGCGACTCAGTTCAAAGAAATGGGTCTACTCCACCCGGGACCGTGCCCGTCAGGTATGGCCCGCCTCCCGGCACAGCCCGTCGATCGCGATGTCGTAATCCATGCGCTCGCCCCGCCATCGGCAACGAGCGGTTCGGGCGTCGATGGTATGTCCGCGGGCTCGATTGAAAGCCTCCAGCTGCTCCGCGCCGCCAGCTGCGCAGACGTTTCCGGGCTTCCCACAAGTGTTTCCGGACCCTGTGCAGGAGTTTTCGGACTCCGCGCAGGTGTTTCCGCGGAAACACCCCCCATGCGCCTTCCCCGCCGGCGGGATCACCCCACCATCCGGGCGCGTGAACCGGATCTCGCCCTCGTCCACATGAACGCCATAACCCCCCTCGTGCACCTGCCGGTGATGGAAAGAACACAAGGTCACGAGATTGTCCAGGGAGGTCTCACCGCCATCGGCCCAATGCTTGATGTGATGGGCGTGTACATAACGGGAACGGTCGCAGCCCGGAAAGCGGCAGCCGCCGTCGCGAACGCGCAATGCGCGCCGGATCGCCGGCGGCACCGCCCGTGTCCTGCGCCCGACCGCCAGCGGCTCGCCCTTGGCACCCTCCACCACGCCCACCAGGGCGCCGTCGCAGCCCAGCCGCCTTGCCGTCTCTACCGCCACGGGACGACCGTTGTCAAATTCCGCACCACCGCTCTCGGGCACATCACACAAGGCGTCGTGCGCGATATGCACTACAACTTCATGGGCGCCGGCGGTGGAACGTGAACCGCCCCCGGCCAGAAACCCCTGGACCATGTGTTCGAAGGCATCCGCACGCCGCTGACCGACACTTGCAGAGGGTGTTTCCGCGGAAACATCTCCATCGACCGCAATCGGAGGCTCGGTTTTCACCGCCTCCTCACTCCGCTCTTCCAGTTGCGCCTGTGCCGCGTCCAGCGCCTTGAACAGCAACTCGCCCACCTCCGGCGTCAGGCGGGCCTGCAGCGTCACGCTGCCGTCGGCCTCGCGCCAGCACAACAGGTGGCGCTGATCGTGAAGGGCTTCGGCCTCGTCGCGCTCGAGATCACGCTTGACCCGCCGAAAACCGCGCACCGTGCGTTCCACATGCGCCGCCGTGCCGTTCAGGGCAATGTGCAGCAAGGTGTCTTCCGTCTCCGCCGTCGCCACCCGCGTGAGCGCGCGCACTTTCGAATACGAAAGGCGGCCCTCGCCAAAGGCGGCCGAGATCTTCGGCAGCGACTCCAGGGCCCTTGCCGTGCGCACCTTTTCTGTAGCCGCCACCCGGCCGATGCCGCATTGCCAGCTCAACCACTGGGCGCAACTCGCCATGCCGTGCGGAGCCCAGCCCTCCCTGCGGTCGAACTCCGCAACGAGGGTCAGAAAGTGCGCCGTGGCCGCGTTGATGTTTCCCCACAGCTCCATGATCTGCGTCTCCAGTGCGCCAAGCGCCTTTTCCTTGCGCTGCCACTCGGCCCTCCGCACATCGGCGTTCGGAGAAGGGTAAACAGCGTCTGCCGGAAGAGGCTCGGCATCGCGAACAGGGGCGTGGGAGGGAGTGTGTTGAAGGTCCATTTCGAGGCTCCGTGTCAGTCCGTTGATGAGCCTGAACTATAGCATGAATAACGAACGGAATCAAGCCTTTATGGGACTCTAAGGGGTCATTCAGAGCCACCCAAAAGGCAGCGCCAAGTGTATGATTTGATCGCTATTGCAATCACGCCGGAATCCGGTGCCGGGCAGACGGGCCTTACGGAACCGGGTTTCACATTCAGGGATTGCAATGACTGCCCGGAGATGGTCGTCGGGCTGCGCGTCGCCAGGGACGTGGAGTGAATCAGTTGCGCGTAGCCTTCAGGCCATACGCTGGGGCGCAATGGACCAGTCTTCGCATTCGAGTCCCTTCACGCGCTGGAATTCCCGGCTGTTGGCCGTTACCAGGACCAAGTTGCGGGCGCGGGCCTGTCCGGCAATCAGCAGGTCATACGGGCCGATCGGGCGCCCCACCGCTTCAAGTTCACTTCGGACGGCGCCGGCCATCCGGGCGTCGGATGCGTCAAAGGAAACAATTTCGAAACCGATTCGATCCAACAACTCCAGGTTTCGATTCGCATGCCTGCTCTTCCAGGCGCCGTAGAAGAGCTCGTACGCGACCGGCGCCGGCAGACCGACTTCCTCCGGCTTATGGCTGCGCAGCCTTGCGAGAAGCGGTGGTGAAGAGTTGTTGAGGAGTGCGATGCAGGCGTTGGTGTCAAGCAGATAGCGCATCACTCGAAAGCATCCTCGAGTTCCGGCTGCTCGGGAAGTTCGGGTTGATCGCGTCCCGCAGCGAAGAAGTCGCTTGAGAACTTGCCGGCGATTTCATTCAGCCACTCCCAATCGGACACCAGGGGCTCGAGTATTACCGCGGAGCCCTGCCTGCGGATCCGCACTGCATCGCCGTTCATGCGAAATTCCTTGGGCAGCCGCACGGCCTGCGAGCGCCCGGACCAGAAAATTTTGGCGGTGTCGGACATCGGGAAGTTCCTTCAGCCAGTGATATATATCAGTGGTATATATCACCAGGCGGCGGCGAACGCAAGTCCAAAACCACCCGCAAATGGTCATATCTCGTAGATCGACTCGAATCCGCCGAAGATCATGCGCTTGCCGTCGAACGGGACGGGGTTCTTCTCCATGTCGAACCGGGGGTCGGTTTTCGCAAGCTCTTCCATCCGCTCCATCGCCTTGTCGCGCGTCGCCTTGTCGGGCCACTCGACCCAGGAAAAGGCAACCGTTTCGTCGTCCTTCGCCTGGACCGCCTTGCGGAAGTCGGTGTGCTTGCCGTCGGGCACGTCGTCGCCCCAGCATTCGACCACGCGGGTGGCGCCGAGCTCGAGAAAGAGGCCGTCGATGCCGCGCGCGTGATCGAGGAACTCCTGCCTGTTGGCGGTCGGAACCGCCATCACGAACCCATCGATATAACCCATCCCGATCCTCCTATGGCGCTATTAACGTCATGCTAAACCCGAACCATTGTCATAAAGTGTTCGTAATTCCCGAAATTTTGATGCTGAGGTCACATGGACGACATTGAGAAGCTGGTGGTCGGGGCCATCGTGGTTTGCTCGAAAAGAGTTCTGCTCTTAACGCGAGCAGAGGGAGAATTCATGGGTGGATTGGTCGAATTGCCCAGCGGAGGCGTGGAGGCGGGTGAGAGCCTTGAACAAGCGTTGCTGCGTGAATTGGAAGAGGAAACGGCGCTGTCTGACGGCGTTGTGGTTAAAGGATATGTAGATCATTTCGACTACGTTTCAGCGTCGGGAAAGCGGGCGCGGCAATTCAATTTCCTGGTGGAATCGGCAAGCGATGACGTTTGCCTGAATCACAAGGAGCACGCGGATTACCAGTGGCTGGACATATCTCGGGTTCCATTCGAGGACATAAACATGTCAGAGGCCACAAGAAACTCGATTACAGCGGCGTTGAAACTCCTTGAGACGACAGCGGCGCCCAGCTTTGCCGAACTTCTGTTGGCGATACCCCAGGGCGACGAGTTTGATCGCCTTCTCTTGCCTGCCAAGCCCTCCGCCGAGGCTGACTAGACCCGCACCGATCCGGTTGCCCGCCTGTCTGGCGCGATAGTTAAGTCAGTCTGTTGGCGCTTGCGAGGAGGCGGCGGCGAGTCGGGCCAGGGCGGCGTGGAGGGCGGCGTATTCTTCCGGGGCGGAGGCTGCCATTGCGATTTCTGCGGCGTCGCGGGCGGCGTACTGTTCCGGCGCTGCGCTTGAGAGGCTTGCATTTGCATCGGACTGGGCGGCGAGCATGAGCGGGGCGGCAATTGCCAATTCAAGTGTTGCGATTTCGAGTGCGGCTGCCAGCGTCTCGTCGTCCGAGGCCGCCGCGGCCGCGTAGGCAGCGGTGTAAGCCGAGTATGCTTCCGGCGCTGCCGCGGCGAGCGCCACTTCGGCCATATTGGCTTCCGCGGCCTCCTCAGGCGCTGCGGCGGAAAGCGCGATATGGTCACGCGTGTAGGCGATGAATTCGTCCGGCGCCCGGGTGGCGAGACTCCGTTCGGCCGCCGCGGTCGCCTCGATTTCGCTCGGAGCAATGGCCCGCAGGCTCTCGGCTATCGAAAGGAGAGCTGCCAATTCTTCCGGCGCCGCTTCGGATAGCGCCGCCATCGCGGCTTCCATGTCACCGGCGCCTTCCGCGCCGTCACTCCCGTCCGGAGCCGTAGCCTGGATTGCGGCGGCGGCGGCAACGGCGAGCGTTTCGTCGGGCGCCGCCGCTCCAAGCGCAGCCTCGCCGGCGACCAGGGACTCGACCAGGGAGCGTTCTGAAGGAACCGGCGTATAGACGGCAACCGCTTCCGGCACACCGGACGCGCCGGTGTCGTCGACAACCTCACCGGACTCCTCGGGTGGGGTGCCGCACGAGGACATCATCGCGGCGCCGATTGCAATGGCGCCATATCGGATCAGTTTGTTCATAAGCTAGACCTGCACTACGTTCGTGCCGATGGTGTTGATGGGTTCGGCGCCGTCTTCGGTGATCAGCATCAGGTCCTCGAGGTGCGACGAGCCGCCCATGCCGGTGGCGCCCATCGGGCAGTCCACGCTCAGGACCATGCGCGGTTCGAGCACGATATCCTCTCGCGGCGGCGAGCCCATGGTGCCTGCGTGGTCGGTGTGGTAGAGGCCCACGGAGTGCGGGCTGAAGGATATGGAGAAGTCAGCGCCCATCTTGCGCAGCGCCTCCTGGCCCATGCTCCGCACTTCCGAGAACTTCACGCCGGGCTTGAGGTTCTCGCGCACGTGGTCCCAGGACCTGGCGGTGAGTTCGGAGACCTTCCGCATGCGCTTCAACGGCTCGCCGATGTAGATGGCGCGGGCGAAGTCGCCGTGGTAGCCCATGTATTCGCTCACGCAGTCGATGGAGAAGCACTGGCCGTCGCGCAGCGTGGCCGAGTAGGTGGGCGAACTGATCCGGTCGATGACCATGAACACCCCGCGCATGCCACGCGCCGCGGCGGCCGCGAAGAACGTGGCGCGCAGTTCGCGCACGTCGGCGCCGGCGCGCACGGTGGAGGCCGCCTGCAATGCGGCTTCCGCGTTGGCCTGGGCAGCGTAGCGCATAAGCTGGATTTCGATGTCGGACTTGACCGGCCGGATGCGCCTGAGCGCGTCGTCGGCGCTCACGACGGTGGCTTTTTCTGCAGCTTCCGTGACGTTGCGGATAACGGGCTGCACGTCGGCGGCAATGCGCCCGCCGGCCACGCCGGTGTCTTTCAAGGCATTGGCCAGCGCAAACTTGAGATTGGGCCGAGCGGCTTCGGAACGCACGGCGCGCTCGACGATGCTCAGGCGCGTGTTCTCGATGAAATCGAGTGGCTCGTGCTCAAGATCGGGATAAAGCGGTAGATCCTCCAGGCCCAGTTCCGCGTCCTCCGCTTCTTCGGCGCCGGGCCCCGCGTAGAGGTAAGCCGGGAAATCCGAGTGCCGGTGGTCCATCGCGATCGTGTAGTAGTAGAGAAAGGTTGGCGCGATAAGCGAAAGGCGCTGGTCCCGGTTGCGGGTAATGAGCGCGTAGACCGCGGGCGTATGGCCCATTTTGGGCGAGGTCAGGTCGAGCCCCGTGGCGTGATAAAGGTTCTTGGCGCCCCCCAGGACGATGGCATCCAGTTCCAGTTCGGCCATGACCTTGTCGGCCTGCTCGAAGTTCATGCGCGGCCCCAGGATCGGTGGCGGCACGGACACGCCCATGCGCAAGCGCGCCGGCTCGGCGGCAGTGCTCGCGGAGGAAACGAAGCCTGCCGCGCCGGTGGCGGCCAGCCCTCCCAGAACGTGGCGGCGGTTCAACGTGGACTCATCGGGCATGGCGTTCTCCTCTTGCTGCGTCGGTCCTTCATCCAGCGGAAAATGCTATGGTGCCGGACTTTGCGTTGCAAAGGTGCAAGTTTCTCATGGGTTCGCCCGCCTCCGACACGCCGGCCCTTCGCACGGGCGAATTCGTTCCGCTTATCGCGCTGTTGATTTCGCTCGGGGCGCTGGCGATCGACGGGATGTTGCCGGCGCTGCCGGCCATCGGCGAGGACCTCGGGGTAGTGAACCGCAATGACGTGCAGTTCGTCATCGCGGCGGTTTTCCTGGGCCTCGCCGTCGGTCAGTTCTTCTTCGGACCGCTGTCGGACCGCGCCGGGCGCAAGCCGGCCATACATGTCGGCCTGATCCTGTTCATGGCCGGATCCCTGATGAGCGTTTTCGCGCGCACCTTCGAGGTGATGATGGTGGGTCGGGTCCTGCAGGGCATCGGGGTGGCGGGGCCGCGGGTCGTGACCATGGCGCTGGTGCGCGACCAGTACGAAGGCCGGCAGATGGCCCGGCTGATGTCTTTTGCCACGTCGCTGTTCATCCTCGTGCCCACGATTGCCCCGGCGCTGGGACAGGGGATCCAGTGGCTGGCGGGCTGGCGAGCCATATTTGCGTCGTTCTTCGGCATTGCCGTGGTTGCCTTCGTGTGGTTCGCAATCCGGCAGCCGGAAACCCTGCCCGCAGCGCGCCGGCGGCCGATGTCTCTGACCGCCGTCGGCAGTGGCGCAGTGGAGGTCTTGAAGATCCGGTCCGCGCTGGGCTACACCCTGGCCACCGGCCTCCTGTTCACGCCGTTTCTCGCCTATATCAGCGCCGCTCAGCAGATCTACCAGGACGTCTATGACACCGGCGCGCTGTTTCCCTTCTACTTCGGCTCGCTGGCGCTCGTCATCGCCTGCATGTCGTTCGTGAACGGGCGCCTGGTGCTGAAGTACGGGATGCGCCGACTGTCCAGGACGGCCATCATCGCCTTCACGATTGCAGCCGCGGCGGCGTGGGCGCTCACCGTCGCGCTGGACGGCGTGCCACCGTTCTGGCTGTTCATGACCTACCAGTTGTGCATTTTCGTCTGGGCGGGTCTGCTGTTCGGCAATCTCAGCGCGCTCGCGATGAGGCCGCTGGGCCACATCGCGGGCATTGGAGCCACCGTCGTCACCTCGTTGCCCACGCTGGTATCGATGCCGTTCGGCGCCTTGGTGGGCTACAGCTTCGACGGGACGCTCAATTCGCTGACGGCGGCGTACGCGGTGTGCGGAGCGGCGGCATTCGCGACGATGCTTTGGGCCGAGAGCGGCCGCAGCCCGCAACCGGACCGGGTTCTATAGTTCCAGCAGTGCGCCGATCGCGGCGCGTTCGGCGGATTCCATGGCGGCTTCCATGCCGCGGTTGGACATGGCGGTGTGTTCGCCGCAGAAATGAATGCGGCCGTGCGCCTCGGAGAAGGCCGGCAGGTAGGCGTGGAGCTGGCCGGGTCGCCATTCGGTCCAGGCGCCCCCGGCGTACGGGTCCATGGTCCAGCTCTTGTAGCCCACCGCCTTGAGCTTGCCCCGCGCCGCGGGCCGGAGGCGCTCGTATTCGCTCACCACGAGGGCGCGCGCGGCGGATTCGCCGAGCCGGTCCAGCCGTTGGGCGATGAACCCACGCGCCCGGGCGATCAGCCCGGTGATCTCGGGACTGTCGGCCGACTGGCGCAGCGCGCGCACCTCGCCCAGCGGCGTGTCGGTCCACATGGCGGGATCCAGGCCGTCGTCTTCCCAGAAGGGCTGCTCGGCGTGCAGGATGGTCTTGGTGATCATCATCGAGGGCAGCGTTTTCATAGCGCGGGAGAGCACCGGCGGAAGGACCGGGTCGAAACCCACCCAGCGAAGCGGCGCGACCGGCAGCGTGCAGATCGCCTGCCGCGCCAGGTGCCGCCCACCGTCGTCGGTGAGAACTTCGACGCCGGCGCGGTCCTGCGCAATCCCGGCGACGCGCCGTTCCAGCAGCACGTCGCCCGGCAACGCGGCCGCCATGGCCTCGGGAAGCCGCTGGTTGCCGCCTTCGACCTTTGCGAACAGCGAACCCAGCTGCCGCTGCACTTCGTTCCAGGCCACGCGGAAGTACCAGGTCAGTATCGAGCAGTCGTGGGCGGAGGTGCCGCGGCCGATGTTGGTCTCGTAGTTCTGCGCGATCGTGGCGTCGCTCCAGCCCACGGATTTCAGGAATTCGTAGACCGAATCGTCCAGCGCGGCGCTCTCCGGCAGCAGCCACTCGTCGTGGCCGGTGAGGGGATTTTTGGCCGTGACGACCTTCTCGAAGAATCGCCGGCCGGGAAACTCGCTCTTCGAACCGGCGGGCAGGTGGTTCAGCGGGTGCTCCGGCCAAGACGCACGCGGAATGATCTCGCCGTTCAGCGCGATTTCCGGTTTCGACAGGCCGCTTTTCGACGAATGGTCGATCAGGCGAAGGCCCAGCCGCTGCGCGACGGACTGCACGCGCGCATACCCGCCCAGAATGCTGTCGCCGCCCGCCTCGGGCGCTCCCGGCAAGTCGTAGAAGCTCTCCAGGCGCCCGCCCAGTCGATCCTGCGCCTCGAGCACCGTGACGGTGGCGCCCTCTTCGGCCAGCAGCGAGGCGGCGTAGAGGCCCGAGAGCCCTGCCCCGATCACGACAACGTCCGACCGCGTCGTGGCTCGCACGGCGTTGGGCCAGCCGATCGCGGGCGCGACCGCGGCCACGCCCAGGCCCTTGAGCGCTTGCCGCCGGCTGATGCGTCGCGTCATGAAGTCAGAGTGTACGCCCGGCGCCGAGAGGTGTCCCGTAAACTTGAGCGCCCTATGAACGCGGATTGGTCGATGCACCGAAGGCAGCTGCTTGGCATGCTGGGCGGCAGCGCCGTGCTCGCCGCCGGCTGGGGCGCCGCAAGCCCGGCAGCGGACGCCACGTCACTCAGCGCGCAGGCCGCGCTTGATCTCGACGACCCGGGATCGCGTGTGCGCAACTTCGTCAAGGCGAGCGCGCGGCTGGACGCCGGGCGGGTCATCTGGGCCACGCGCGCCGAGGTCTATGCCTTCCTGCCGCCCGATCAGCTTGTGCCGGCGGTGCGGGTGAAAGGCTGCGAGCAGCAGTGGATCCGGCCGCTTTCGGACACCGAATTCCTGAGCTTCGACAGCCTGGTCAGCTACTACTGCGATTTCGAAAGCGACAAGGTGATGCGCGAGTTCGACAACCCGTTCACGGGCGCGCGCAATGCGGTCAGGCCCAACATCAGCCGCATGACCGAGGGACGGGAGATTTCTCCGCGCGGCGTGGTCTATCGCGTCATGCGCAGGGCCTACCCGGATTTCTACGCAGACTCGGATTTCGATGTCGTGATTCGGCAGGTCGGCGACACCGTTTCTTTCCAGGGCGAGAACCGGTGGCCGGATGAGTTCATTCGCCCGCCGGCCGGATCGAAGCTCAGCATGTTCGCCCGCGGCGCCGACCTCGCCGACCCGGACCGAAGCAGCGCACCGGCCAACTTCGCCGGCCACGTCCTGATGCCGTTTTTCCCGTGGATGGAGATGGCGGACCGTCCCGGTCACCTGCTGTGGCACGTGCAAGGCTATAAGATCACGTCCCTTGAGGATCTGGACGGGGACTACCTTGCAGCCGCGCACGCCGACCTGGGCGACCGATTCGAACAGTCGCCCGAATTCGACAGCGAACCTTCGCGGTTCGCGCGCCGGCTCAAGGCGATGGGGCGCCTGCCGGATTAGAGGGGATGTATGACTGAATTTGACACTACTTCGATGAATAGGCGCGGTCTGCTGGGCGCGGCCGGGCTGGGACTGCTGCCCGGAATCGCGGGGTTCCTGCCGGAGACGGGTTTTGGGGCGGAACTCGAGGATTCGCCGGACCTGAAGGACCCGTGGATGCTGGATCCGCAGAAGACCTTCCATAATTTCCTGCGCTCCATGGGTGACCTGTCGGGCCGGATCTCGCCGCAGTGGTGGCGGGGCGCCTACCTGGCAATCTACGAAGACCGCCATCCCGAGCTGTTGTTCCGCCTGGAAGGCTGCGAGATGAAGCGCATCGTCGATCTCGGCGGCGGCGAATACCAGTTCCAGTACCGGATCTTCACGCTGTTCAAGGACCCGATCACCAACGAAGTCCTGAGCGGCAAACTCTGGCGCAATCCGATTACCGGCGAGGAACTCACCATCCAGCCCAATATCTCCGGCGCCCAGCGGGTTGTCTTTCACGACGAGCGCGGCGTCGTCGAAAGAGACGAGAACTCGGGGTTCGAGGCCGTCATTCACCTGCTCTGGACCGCCCAGGGCGACTACGCGATGCACAACGGCTACAAGGACCGTCCCGAGGGACGGCCGATCCCGATGAAGGAGTTTGCGACGGGCTTTCTGAGCCGGGCGGCGGCGGCCGATTTCGCCGCCCCGCGCCTGGAGACCCGGTTCAATTCCACCTTCGTCGCGCCGTTTCAAAGCTGGATGCAAATGCCGGCGGATGCGGGCATTGCCGTCTGGCACGCGTCCGGACACAAGGCGCGCGACGTCGAGAGCCTGCCGCCGGAATACCTGGAGCAATTGCATCACTACCGTCCTGAAATGAAGGAGTGGATCGGCGAGGACGGCAAGGCGTGAGCACGCCCGGCCATCCCGGCCCTTCCGGAGCCAACCAGCTCGAGCTGAAGACGCCGCTGCACACGATGGCGGCCTTCGGGATCGGCAACATTCCCGACAGCATCAAGAACTGGTCCTGGAACGCCTTCGTCCTGTTTCTCTATGCCCAGGTGCATGGCCTGTCGGGCTCCCTGACGGGCATCGCAATTCTGATTGCGCTCATCATCGATGCCGTATCCGATCCTTACGTGGGCTTTCTGTCCGACCGCGCCCAGGGCTGGAAGTACGGGCGCCGGCACACCCTGATGATGTTTGCCGTCGTGCCTTTCGGGTTTTGCTTCTATGCCCTGTTCGTGCCGCCGGACGGGCTCGGTCAGTTCGGCCTGTTTGCCTGGCTGTTGCTCTTCGCCGTGCTCAACCGGCTCTTCATTACCTTGTTCCACGTGCCCTACAAGGCCGTCGGCGCCGAGCTCAGCCGCGATGTAGGCGTGCGCCCGAAAATCAAGGCTTTCGGCACCGTCGGGATGCAGGGCGCACGCATCGTCCTGCCGCTGGTGGCCTTCAACTACTTCTTTTTTGAAAGCGCTTCTTATTCGCGGGGACAACTGGACCCGGCCAACTACCCGCCTTTTGCCGCCGCCTTCGCCACGGTCGCGGTCCTTGCCATGCTGATCAACATCGCCGGAACGCTCAAACCCGTCGTCGGGATCGAACGGCTGGAGCCGCCGAGGCCGAAGCCGCGCATCGGGCCGGTCGAGGCCCTCAAGGCCGTCATCTCGGCCATGACCGTGACGCCGAACGTCCGCCGTTCGCTATTGCTGGCCATCGTGGTGTTCTTCGCCATCAGTTCCATCTCGGTGCTGCGGGTGCACCTGATCACGTATCTGTGGCAAACGCCGCCCGATCTGACCGGGTGGCTGGCCTCGGCCCAGGCCATCGGAGCCGTAATCGGGGCGATCGTCCTGCCGTTCACGGTCAAGGCGCTGGACCGCAAGCGTTGCATTGCGGTGGGCATGTGCGGATATACCGGCCTGACGGCGCTGGCGGTGCTGTTGCCGGTATTCGGACTGCTGCCGCCGCCGGCGTCCCGGGAACTGGCCTTTGCGCTGATCGGCATGTTCATGGCGGCGGGCTTTTTGCTGGGCATATACCTGGTGGCCATCGCATCGCTGGCCTCCGATGTGGCCGATGAGCACGAAGTCAACACCGGCAAGCGCCAGCAGGCGCTGATCAGCGGGTTCGGGAGTTTCGCCATCAAGACCGCCGGCGCGTTCATGGTGCTGTTGACCGGTATCTACATCGATATCATCAACTTTCCGGCGGGCGCGCCGGTGGGCTCGGTCCCCTGGGAAAAAGTGGAATCGCTGGCGTTTTTCTCCGCCGGATTCTGCGTTCTGGGGTGCTTCCTGGTGCTGTGGGTAGCATCGAAGTTCGACGTATCGCTGGAAAAGCAGCGGGAAATCAACCGGCGGCTGCAGGCTATGCTGAAAGCCGAAGGCACAAGTCCGGCATGAACCGGCAAGCCGGCATGAATCAATCGGGAGTGCAAACATGCTGATCATTTCTCAAAGGGCCTGGAACGCTACGGACACGGAGGCGCTCGCCGCATACGTGGAAAGTGCGATGAAACTGGTGCGCCGACGCCAGCTCGACCCGAAGGCCGAGCCCTTGCTGCTGCTGCCGCAGGCCGTTCCGGCGGACGATGCGCCCGAACAGGCCACGCTGCTGGCCGCGTTGGGCGACATCGCCGCCTCCGAGAAAGTGATGCTGGCCGGCGCCGCCGGCGTGGCGGGCGAGGACGGCGTCGCGACCGTCGGCTTCCTGCTCTCGGCCGAGGGCGAGCCGCTGCTCACGGCGCCCAAGATTTCTCCGGACCTCGTGACCGGGTTCGGCGAGGATGCGACCGCCGCGACGGGGCAGCCCGCCAAGTTCAAGTGCGCCAGCACCAGCATCGGCCAGGTGGGGATACTGCCGGGCGAAGACGTGCTGTTCGCGCACTATGCGCGTGCGCTCACCTGGGCCGGCGCCGAGGTCATCCTCAACCCCGTGGCCGAAGTGGGCGATCACCTGTTCGAATCGCGCCGCAACGCCCGCCGGGCCCGCGCCTGGGAAAACACCTCGTACGTGGCCGTGGCCGGGGCCGTGGGCGGGACGCCGAACGGGCCCGCCTGCTCCAGCCTGATCGATTTCGCCGGCGCGACGACGCACGCCGCCGGCGAGGCGGACCTGCTGCTGCCGGACCTCGATATCGAGCGGCTGAGGCGCCGGCGCAACGACATCTTCGCCGTGCAGCCGCTGCATTTAAGGGCCAACCTCTACGCCGACGGCTACGGGCGGCTGATCGAGCGGCGCCCCGAAGCGCTGCCGAGCCCGCCGCGCGGCCGCGACGCCTGGATCGCCGAGTGCGAGCGCCGGCAGTCGCAGAACCCCGCCCCCTCGCGGGCCGACCGTATCGAGCAATACGACGTGATCCTCACGCAGACCGTCGGCAAGATCATCAAGCGGGAACACGACGCGGACGATCTGCGCCGCGACAACACGCAGCGGGCGCTGCGGCTGGCCGAGCGGCTGGCGTCGAATCCCAGCATCAAGCTGGCCGTGTTTCCCGAGTTCTTCATGCACGGCCAGGGCGGGCATGGCTACCGCTCGCCGATCACGCTGCAGCGCCTGGCCATCCGCTATCCGGGCCCGGAAATGGAGCTGCTGCAGGATTTCGCGCTCAAGCACAAGATCTACATGGCCGGGTCCACGTTCGAGATCGACGACAGGCTGCCCGGGCACGTTTTCAATTCCGCCTTCATCATCGACGACACCGGCAATCTGATTCATCGCTACCGCAAGATCCAGTGCGCCGACGTCTGGGGCTCGCTGCCGGACACCACGCCGAGCAGCGTCTACGACCGCTACCTGGACATCTTCGGTTACGACTTCCTGTTCCCGGTGGCCGACACGCCCATCGGGAGGCTGGCGACCATGGTGTGCTTTGACCAGGCCCATCCGGAAATTGCGCGCATGCTCACGAAGTACGGGGCCGAAGTGATCCTTCATCCCACTTCCGAGGGGCACGGCAGCCAGCGGTCCGGCTGGGACGCCGCGCGAATGACGCGCGCGTTCGAGAACACCGCCTACGTGCTCTCTCCCATGCCCGGTTCGGAGTTTTTCCATCACGGCAACGGCGAGTTCCCGACCAGCCAGATGCGCGGGCACACGAAGGCCGTCAACTTCGACGGCACGATCCAGGGCGTGGCCGACGGGCCGGGAGGCTGCATCCTCACCGCGACCGTGGACCTGAAGGCCCTGCAAAGGGCCCGCGCCAACGCCCTGACGAACCTGCCGCTTTGGGACGACCCCGAGGTCTATGCCCACATCTACGCCGGCGAAGTCGGACTGCCGAACAACCTTTGGGGACCCGATCCGCTGGAGAACCCCTATGTCGGTTTCGGTCCGCTGAAGGAGCGCCTCGAGAGCTTCTACGCGCGGGGCGTGTTCGTGAGGCCCAGCGGCGTGGATCCGGACGCGCCGGTCACGTCGAGCCGCGTCTACGGGCCGGCCCTCAAGCCGAAGGCAGCCAG
Organism: Gammaproteobacteria bacterium; assembly: GCA_009838035.1. Classification (NCBI taxonomy): domain Bacteria; kingdom Pseudomonadati; phylum Pseudomonadota; class Gammaproteobacteria; species Gammaproteobacteria bacterium. Next base: position 197,499 of record VXSK01000028.1, on the reverse strand, counting down.
GCGGCTGGCGGACCAGGAGCGGCTGGAAGGCGAATCGATCCAGGTCTGACCGCCACAGGAGCCGAGTCGTGAAGCGCAGGCAGGTCCTCAAGGGAGCGCTCTCACTTTCGGCGCTGTCGCTCTCCTACCCGCTGCTGCGGCCGGTAAAGGGGCTTGCGGCGGAAAAGACCTCGGTGGTCGTGATCGGCGGCGGGCTGAGCGGTCTGAATTGCGCGCTGCTGCTGTCCGAATTCGGCCTCGACGTGATCGTGCTCGAAGGCTCGCAGCGCGTCGGCGGGCGGGCCTACACCGCCGACGGCGTGGAAACGCGCCCCGAATACGGCGCCAGCCAGATCGGCCGTTCGTATGCCCGTGCGCTCGACCTTTGCTCGCGCCTGAACCTGGAACTCATTCCCCAGCACCGTTTCATCATGCCGATGTCCAACTGCGTGGACGGGACCTGGGTGCGGTCCGAAGACTGGGCCGACTCGCCGGCCAACAGGCTGGCGGACGGCGAGCGCGAGATACCGCCGTCGCTGGTGGGCATGACGCTGCTCGGCCGGCTGAACCCATTGAAGGAACTGGACGACTGGCTTTCGCCCGAGTTCTTCTCCTACGACGTCTCGATGCTCGAACTGCTTCAAAAAAGCGGCGCCTCGCCTGAGGCCCTGCGGCTCGCCGGCTATTACCTGGACCTGCGCACGACTTCCAGTCTCGCCATCATGCAGGAGCGCACCCGTACCGTGTTCGACGCGAACTTCGGCCGGTCGCAGTCGGAGAACACGGAAACCGCGTTCGGCCTCGGGGGGACCAACGAGGAGGACGAGGAGATTCCGGCCATCCGCAACATCGCCGGAGGCACTTCAAGGCTGCCCGAAGCCATGGCCGCAACGCTCGGCGACCGGGTCCGGCTGGGCAAGATCGCCGCAGCCATCGACATGTCCGGATCGGGCGCCGAGGTCCGCTGCCTGGACGGGAGCCGCTACCGGGCCGATTACGTGGTCTCCGCGGTGCCATTCTCGACGCTGCGCAATATTTCGGTGTCGCCGGGGTTCTCCGGACGCCAGGCCGAAGCGGTCCTCACGCTGGGCTACCGCGGCACGACCCGCGCGTACGGCCTCGTCGAGGAGCCCTACTGGGAAGAGGACGGCCTGGAGCCTTCGTTCTGGACCGACGGCACCGTGCAAACAATGTGGGTCATGGAGAAACGGCCCGGAGAGGACCGGCACCGGTTCATCCTGACCTTCACCGGAATGACCTCGGCGCGGATCGACCAGTTGCCCGACGACCAGGCCCTGGCCCTGATCGAATCCGAAATCGCCCGCGTCCGGCCGGCCGCCGCGGGAAAGTTCCGCTTCATGGCGCTTTACGGCTGGCGCAAGCACCCCCTGATCCAGGGCTGCCGACACATGTTCGCGCCAGGCCAGATCGCCCGCTTCGCCCGGGAAATGATCGTGCCGCACCAAAGGCTGCACTTCGCCGGCGAACACACGAGGCGGATGGAATTCGGGATGGAATCGGCGCTGGAGAGCGGCGAGCGGGCCGCGGTTGAAATCCTGCAGCGCGCATGAAAACAAGAAATCACACCGTTGCTCTCGGCGCAGGCCTCCTGTGCGCGGCCATGCTCTGCGGGTTGGCAGCCCTGCCGGTGGCCCTGGCCGGCGATGAAGCCCAGCCCGCGAGTGCAGCCACGACGGCCGAACCTCCGGACCCCCGGCTGGTCGCGCGCGGCAAGCGGCTCTATGTGTTCTGCCAGGCCTGCCACGCGACCGAGGAGGTCCAGGGCAGCAAGATCGGGCCGAACCTGGCCGGCATCATGGATCGGCAGGTGGCCATCCTCGAGGATACGCTGTATTCCGACGCACTGAAGCAGCAGGATTTTGTCTGGGACGAAGAAAAAATGGACATCTGGCTGCTGCGTCCCGCCGACCTGGTCCCAGGCACCTCCATGGGCTTCGTGGGCCTCCCGCAAAAACAAAACCGCGACGCGATCATCGCCTACCTGAAAACGCTCTAGCCTGACGTAGCAGCCGGCACGCCTTCCGGAGCGGCGATGTTCAGCCGGTAGGTGGCGGCGAGCGCCAGCAGCAGGCTGGCCCCGGCTGCCAGCAGCGCGACGGCGGGACTGGTGCCGCGGGCCACGGCGCCCCAGATCAGCCCCCCGCCGGCCAGGCTGGCGGTTCCCAGCGTGTAGATGAACGACAGGCCGCGCCCGCGAATGGCCGGCTCGAGCTGCATCTGGGCGGCGACCATGATGCTGTTCAGGCAGAACAGCCAGCCAGCCCCTATGCAGGCCAGAAGCGGCCCGGCCAGCAGCGGCCGGTCAACCAGGCCGTACAGCATGATGCAGGCCGCGCTCACCAGGAGGGCGCCATTGAGCCTGTTGTTGAGCCGCCGGTAGCCCAGCCTGGCGATAACCAGCACGCCCAGCAGCGAGCCCGCGCCGAAGCAGCCGTACATGATCCCGTAGGTCTCGCTGTTGTCGAAGCGCACGGCCATCAGGGCGGGAATGGCCGCCGCGCAGGCGAAGAAGGTGGACAGCCGGATGAGCACGTTGCGCTTCCAGGGCGTCAGCGCGGCAAACAGCACGCCCTCCTTGATCGCGGCAAGGAATCCCTGCGGTTTCGCCGCGCTATCGCCCTGCTCCGGGCTATAGCGCATGAACAGGAACAGCAGAACGATCAGGGCCATGATGGCCGTGTTCAGCGCCAGGACAGCGGCCACGCCCAGACCGGCAATGATCGCTCCCGCGAGCGCCGGGCCCACCAGGCGGGATCCGTTCTGGGCCACGTTGTTGAGACTCACGGCCGCCGGAATCTGTTCCGTTTGCACCATGTCGGGTATCAGCGCGGCGATCGCGGGCATGCGCATCGACAGCCCTACGGAAATCAGCGGCAGACAGACCAGCAGGGACAACGGCGTAATCCGGCCGGTCCAGGTCAGCCAGAACAGGACGCCCAGACTTAAGGCAAGCCAGGCATGGGTCCACATCATCCCGCGGCGGCGGTCCGAGAGGTCGGCGATCACCCCGGCGGGAATGACCAGGAACATGATCGGAAGCTGAAGGACGGTATAGACGGACGCGACCAGCAAGGGGTCGGCGTCGGTCATCACGCGCATCTGCCAGGCGCAGGCCACCTCCGTCATCCAGAATGCCGTCAGCGACAGTGTGTTCGCCCCCCAGAGCATCGAGAACCCCGGATTGCTCAGGGGCGACAGCATGCCGGGCGTCCGGGCCGAGTCAGTCACAGCGCGCTAATGTTAGACCCTTGTGGTAGATTGATCCGCCGCTATGCCCATCCCCGAACAACGACATCTATTGCCCTCCGTGGCGGGTTTTATCGCGGGGCTACGGGACCTGCACGAGAACGAGCCGGACGAGGCGGTGCGCTGGAGCAAGGCCGCCGACCTGCTGAAGGAATTGCTGGCGGACCCCGAGCTGAAGGCTCACGCCGAGGGCTGGCCGACGAGTCCGGCGAAGCTGGGGCTGGAGGGCAAGCACGCCAATCTGCTGTTCTATGAGGACCCGGACTACGGTTTCGTTATCAACGGGCTGATCAAGAAACCCGCGGCGAAGACCACGGTGCACGATCACGGTCTTTCCTGGACGCTGTACGGCGTGCTCGACGGCGCCGAGTCGGTGCTGCGTTTCCGCCGGACCGACGGCGGCAAGCCGGGCGATCTGCCCAGCCGCGCCGAGGTCGAAGCCACCGAGACCGTCCGGGTGGGCAAGGGCCATGTGGACTGCATCGGCCCCTGGGAGATTCACGCGGAATACAACGACGACCAGGCGCGGACGACCGCCGTGATCGTGCGCAGCCAGAAGAGCGGCACCTTCGTGCAGAACATCTTCTACCAGAAGGATGGCTCGGTGGAGCAGTACTACGGGCCTCAGCAGATTCCGTATCGCCTGGGCTGAGCGCCGCTTGTCGGAAAACGTATTCCCGCTTCCCGGCCCGTTCCGGGCGCAGCGCATCGTCGAGATGCAGGGAGCGCTGCACGGGGCGCAAGCACTTTTCCCGAGCGCAACCCGCAAGGAGTTGCGGGCCACTGACGCGGCGAACGACCCGCGCCTCTACGACCGGGGCCGCGATTTCCTCATCCTTTCCTATCACAGCATCGTGCTGCGCACGCCGGGCCTGACGATCCTGATTGACTGTTGCATCGGAAACGACAAGCCGCGGCCGCGCCACGCCAACTTTCACCAGCGCCGCGGCCCCTTTCTGCAGGACCTGGCCGCCGCGGACGTAGCGCCGGAAGACATCGATGTCGTGATGTGCACGCACCTGCACGTCGATCATGTCGGCTGGAACACGCGGCTCGAGAACGGCCAATGGGTGCCCACTTTTCCCAATGCGCGCTACCTGTTCGCGAAAACGGAAGTGGAGCATTGGCAGGAGGTCCTCAGGAACAGCCCCGCCGACGAAGTCAACCACGGATCGTGGGCCGACAGCGTCGCGCCGGTCTTCGATGCCGGGCAGGCGGTGGTCGTGGGGACGGACCACGAAGTCGCCGACGGGATCGACCTGATCGGGGCGCCGGGCCATACGCCGGGCAACGTGATCGTCCGGCTCGAAGACCGCGGCGAGCGCGCCTACCTGACGGGCGACGTGATCCATCATCCGGTCCAGGTCGAGCGGCCGGAGTGGTCGAGCTGCTTCTGCTGGGACCCGGCAATGTCCGCGGAAACCCGTGTGAAGACGCTGGCCACCGTGGCCGAAGACGGCGCCTGGCTGCTGCCGGCGCATTTCCCGACGCCCACGGCGGGCAGGGTCCGCAGCACCGCCTCCGGATTCCGCATGGCATGGTGGTCATGAACCAGCGCGCCGTACTGCTGCTTGCCGTCTGGCTGCTCGCGGCTTGCGCGCCGGGCGGCGCGCCCGTCGAGACGCAGGCGCCGGCGGTCGAAGCGAACGGCGACACAAGCGCGCAAACCGTGCTCTCGTCGGATGGCGTGCGCATCCATTACGACGACCTGGGTGCAGGCGATCCCGTGCTGGTGTTCGTGCACGGCTGGAGCTGCGACCGCAGCTACTGGTCCGGGCAGATCGAGCACTTCGCCCAATCGCATCGCGTCGTGAACATCGACCTGGCCGGTCACGGCGACTCGGGTCTGGACCGCGCTGAATGGACCATGCAGGCCTTCGGCGAGGACGTTTCCGCAGTCGTGACGGCGCTCGACCTCAACAATATCGTGCTGGTCGGCCACTCCATGGGCGGCAAGGTCATCGTGGAAGCCGCCGGGCAGCTCGGCGACCGCGTGATCGGCGTCGTGGGCGTGGACACCTTTCACGGCGGCGGCCGCGAAACGCCCCGGGAACGGCAGGAAGAAGTGTTCGAACAGCTCGCCCAAGACCAGGCGGGCTTCATCTCGACTTTCGTGGATCGCACTTTCGTCGAGCAGAGCGACCCGGCCATCAAGGAATGGGTGAAAGCGGACATGGCGGCGGCGCCCGTCGCGGCGGCGGTCGGCGCACGGCAGGCCAGCGGCAACTACGACGCCACGCCGGCGGTCGCGTCGCTTGACGTGCCGTTTGTGCTGATCAACTCGGACTTCCTGCCGACCGATATCGCGCATCTTGAAGCGAATGCGGAACAATTCCTGTTTCTCGAAATGTCGGACGTCGGGCACTTCCTCATGATGGAGGACCCGGAGACCTTCAACGCCCTGCTGACCGCGGTGCTCGCGGATATAACATGACCCGGACGTCAGGAGGCGGAGGCGCAATGGTCACAGCAATCAACCGGCGGGATTTCGTGAAGGCGGGCGTGGCGGCCAGCCTTAGCGCGGGCGTCGTCCGCACCGCCGGCGCCGCGTCGCATCCGGACGTGATCGTCATCGGCGCGGGCCTTTCCGGGCTCAACGCCATGCTGCTGCTCGAAGAACTGGGCGTTCGGGCGATCTGCCTGGAAGGGCGCGAGCGTCCCGGCGGGCGCTTGCTCAGCGAGCCCAACGTGGCCGGCAACCCGGAATGGGGCGGCGATTCCATTCTCGGGGCCTATGCCCGGATGCAGGACACCGCCAATCGCCTCGACATTCCGCTGATCGACCATCACGCGCGCAGGGACATGTCGCCGGAAGCCCATCGCGACCCGGCCCGGGTGGAACTGGCGCTCGGCGGGCAGGTCATTCCCCGCGACGAATGGCCGACGCATCCGCTCAACGACATGCCCGCCGGGGCCCGCGACCGCTTTCCCGGGCGCGGTTATTTCCAGAGCGTGATCGCCCAACACAATCCGCTGGCGTCGTTCGCCGACTGGATGGAGCCGGAAAGCGCGCAATACGACGGCTCGGCCTACGAGTTCTTCAAGGAGCTTGGCTGGAGCGACGCGGCCATCGAGCTGAACTACAACACCAACGTGCAATACGGAACATCGGCCCACGACGTATCCATGCTCATGTGGTACTTCGTCCAGGCCTGGTTCAAGCTGCAAAGCGACGTGGCGCGCGTCGCCTACAAGGTCCACGGCGGCAACCAGCGCTTCACCGACGCGATGGCGAATGCGCTCAACGGCGAGGTGCACTACGGCAAGCGGGTCATCGGCATTCGCAACAACGAGTCGGACGTGGAAGTGCATTGCCACGACGGTAGCGTCTACCGGGCGGCCCGCGTTATCTGCTCGCTGCCCATTCCCACAATGCGCTGGGTGAAGTTCGACCCGCTGCTGCCGCCGGCCAAGGTCAAGGCGATTCAGACCGTGCAGGTGCAGAAGATCACCAAGGTCATCATGGTGCCGACGAGCCCGTTCTGGGAGGAGGACGGACTCAATCCCGCGATGTGGACCGACACGGACGCAGGCGAAATCCGCGCGCTGCGGGAAGGCGAGGACTCGAATTCCGTGACCTGCCTGATGGCCTGGGCGCGCGGGCACCTGGCGGACCGCCTGGACACGCTGGGGCACGAGGGCGGGATGGCCCAGGTGCTGTCGGCCTACGAACAGTTGCGGCCTGCAGCAAAGGGCAAGCTCGAACTGGCGGGCGCCAAGTCCTGGCAGACCGACCCGTTCGCGGGCGGCGACTGGGCCATCTGGGCGCCCGGGCAGGTGATCGAGTGCCTGCCCGCTCTGATCGAGCCGGCCGGGCGCATACATTTCTGCGGCGAACACACCGCCACCGCCAATCGCGGCATGGAGGGCGCGATGGAGTCCGGCGAACGGGTCGCCTTCGAGGTCTGGGACCTGCTGTAGAGCGCTGCGCGGTGCGCCGGCCAACGGCCGGCCAACCGGTTACAGAACCAGAAACGGGTCCCGTTCGGTGTTGTACGGCTCGTAACCGCTCTTCGTTACCCGGAAGAGGTCCTCGTTGTGGCCTGAGCCCCAGCCGACTTCGAGGTACGGCAGGTCCACGGTGAGCGTCATGTTTTCTTCCAGCATGTGATCGAAGGCGTCAACGCCGAAGTTGGGCATGCGCATGGGATTGTCGTCATGCTGCAGGCCTACGGAGTGCGGCGTGACGAACACGGCGTGCGCCGGCATGCCGGCCTTGATCATCGTGTCGAGGCCGATTTGACGCAAGGTGGAATACTTGACGCCCGGCCTGATCGCGTCGAACACCGCTTCGCGGGCGAGCTGGTTGGCGCGGCGGCGCATCTCCACTTCCTTCGGCGGATCTCCGAAGAAGAAGGTGCGCGCGATGTCGCCCATGTAACCCTTGTAGTTGCTCACGCAGTCGATCAGGTACGGCTTGCCGGCCACCAGCACGCCGTCGTCGGGGAAGTTGCCGCCGGGCATGCCGGCGATGACGTTGTTGACGCGGTTGCCCCGGATCGCGCACTCCGCAAGAAAGATCTGCTCGACGTCGGAATGGCGCATGCCGGGTTCCAGCGCATTGATCGTGGCCATGCAGGCCTCGCCGTTGTTCCAGCTTCCGAGCTTCTGATAGGCCAGTTCCTGCGGCGTCTTGACCATGCGGATCAGCTGGATCACGCCGTAGCCATCGACGCATTCCACGTCCGGCAGGTCCGTCTGCGCCAGGAACCGGGCGATACGCATGTCGTCCACGGCCACGCGGCCTTTGGTGATGCCCTGTGCCTTCAGCGCGCGGGCCAGGCCCCAGGCGGCGCTGGCGGCGATGTCGTCGCGGAAGCTGTCCGAGGCCGCCTTCCAGCGCTGCTCGCGAGGCGTGAGCTCGACGTCGTCGCGAAAGTGATAGTGACGGGTCACCCCGCCCGTGGGTTCTTCAGGCATTCCATCGGTGTTGAATGCCGCCGCGTTCCATCCGCCGTACCCGTAGGGCATGAGCTCGGCGGTCTCGCGGTCCCGATTGGCGATGTCCCAGGCGGCGGACGACCCGGAGACCAGGTAGATCGGCATGTCCGGGTCCGGCGACATCGTCGCGAAGCCGGGATACTCGGTGATGAAGCGCACGCCGATGGTCCTGACGTTGGTCATGTAATAAACGTTGATCGGGTCCAGCGCGATAAGCCCGGCAAGCCCGTATTCCTCCATCACCGCATAGGCGCGGTCCTTGTTGATGAGCGCCCCGCCCTCGATCTCCGGCTTCGGCGGGATGTGGCGCTTCGGCCTGTCCGCCGCCCTTGCAAGGGCGGGCGCGGCCAGCGCCGAGGCGGCGAGTCCGCCCAGCGCCGCGCGTCGGTTTACCTTCATGGTCCCTCCCATGGAGTGGGTCTTGCTTGGATGATACGCCCTGCTCTTAGTTGGGGAAATCACGACACAAGCCGCGAGCGGAACCATTCGGCAAGTTCTTTTTCGCTGATTTCGCCTGCCGCAACGCCCTCCATGGTTTGTATCGCATCAAGGCGGTCGAAGGAAATTTTTGCGCCGTTATCGGCCAGGAAGACGCGCGCCGTGACCCATGCCGTGCGCTTGTTGCCGTCGGAGAAACCGTGGTTCCTTGACAGGCCGTACGCATAAGCCGCCGCCAACCCCGCGGCGTCGACATCCTGGTATGCCGCCTTGTTGATCGGCCGCGCCAGCGCCGATTCGATTGCACCGGCATCCCGAACGCCGTCCTTTCCCCCGTGCTCGGCGAGCTGACGGTCGTGTATGGCATGCACAACGCCGGCCTCTACCCAGCGCCACGACGCGGAGTCGGCGCCGCTCACTTTGCCAGCGCCCGCAGCACCTCGCGGTCTTCATGCATGATCTGCTCGACCAATTCCATCTGGCGCGCAAACTCGGGGTCGTAGGGAGTCAGGCGAAACGCATCGCCCGGGGCTTCCGTCAGATACAGCCGGTCGCCTTTCTTTACGCGCAAGCGCGCCATGGCTTCCTTCGTGAGAATTATGCCGGACGACGCACCAACGGTTGTGATCTTGAAAGCAGGCATATTTTCCTCCTTCTATATAATGATCATTATAACTTCGTTAGTATTCGACGGGGATCGCGTCGAGGCTGCGCCACAGGTACCAGGAGGCCACGGACCGCCAGGGGCGCCAGGGCTCCGCGATGGCGATCAGTTCCTCGGGCGCCAGACGCTCCCCGCCGTTGTAGTGGCGCGCGACCGCCTTCTGGATGCCGATGTCGGTGACGGGCAGCACGTCCGGCCTCAGCAGGTGAAAGATCAGGAACATTTCCGCGGTCCAGCGGCCGATGCCCTTGATCTCGACCAGCGTTTCGATGACCTGCTCGTCGTCCATGCGATGCCATGGATTACCGCCCAGTGCGCGATCCCTGAAATGCTCCGCCAGGTTCACGAGATAGGACGCCTTGCGCCGCGACAGGCCGCACGCGCGCATTGCATCTTCCGTTTGATTGCAAACCGCGCCAGGCGTCAAATCGCCAATTGCTCCGAGCAGTCGCTGCCAGACGGCTTCGGCGGCATGAACGGAAATCTGCTGCGCGACGATGGAGCGCGACAGCGAATAGAACGCGTCGTTGCGCGGCTGCAGGATCGACGCGCCGGCGGCGCGGATCAGCCTTGCAAGCACCGGGTCGGCGCGAAGCAACGCGGTACGCGCCTCGTTCCAGTGCGGGACGATCTGATCGCCGGGCTCGTTCATGAGCCGGCATTCTGCCCTTTCTTGAGGGCGGGACGCCCTCTTTCCGGGGGAGCGTACAATTTGACGGGTCTTTTCCGTCCGATCTGCGCCGGCGTCCTCTTGACGCGCACGGCGCCGAAACCCCAAGAGGAAGAATGAGCCAGCCTGCCGCCACCCCTGCCCTGCGTACGGGCGAATTCGTGCCGCTGATCGCGTTGCTGATTTCGCTGGTGGCGCTGGCGATCGACGCGATGCTGCCGGCGCTGCCGGCGATCGGCGAGGACCTCGGGGTGGCGCAGCGCAACGACGTGCAGTTCGTCATTACGGCGGTGTTTCTGGGGATGAGCATGGGCCAGATCGTTTTCGGCCCGCTTTCCGACCGCATCGGGCGCAAGCCGGCCATCCATGCCGGACTCGTGCTGTTCATGGCCGGGTGCCTGATGAGCATTTTCGCGCGCAGCTTCGAAATGATGATCGCGGGGCGCGTGCTGCAGGGCATTGGCGTTTCGGCGCCGCGGGTGGTGGTCATGGCGCTGGTGCGCGACCAGTACGCGGGCCGTCAGATGGCGCGCCTGATGTCGTTCACGATGGGCGTATTCATCATCGTTCCCACAATCGCCCCGGCGCTGGGCCAGTGGATCCAGTATCTCAGCGGCTGGCGCGCGATATTCGCCGTGTTCTTTGCCGTCGCCGCGGTCGGCTTTCTCTGGTTCGCGATTCGCCAGCCCGAAACGCTGCCCTCGGAGCGCCGGCGGCCGCTCTCCCCGCGCGCGATCGGCAGGACGGCGGTGGAAGTCGTCAAGATCCGGATCGCGCTGGGATACACGCTGGCCAGCGGCTGCGTGTTCGCGCCGTTTCTGGCCTACCTGAGCACATCGCAGCAGATCTTCCAGGACGTTTACGGCACCGGCGCGCTGTTTCCCTTCTATTTCGGGGTGCTGGCGCTGGCGGTGGGGGTCGCGACGTTCGTCAACGGCCGCCTGGTGATGCAGTACGGGATGCGCAAGCTGTCGCGGGGGGCCATGTCCCTGGCCACGATCGCCTCGGTCGTGGGCCTGGGGCTGGCGTTCGTCTTCGACGGAGTGCTTCCGTTCTGGCTTTTCATGGCCTATTTGCTGTTCGTATTCGTGTGCATCGGGCTGCTGTTCGGCAATCTGGGGGCGCTGGCCATGCAGCCCCTCGGGCACATCGCCGGCGTGGGCGCGGCGGTGATCGCCTCGCTCTCCACGCTGGTTTCGGTTCCGCTGGGAGCGTTCGTGGCCTACATCTTCGATGGCACGCTCTACGCGCTGATCGCGGCCTACGTGGTGTTCGGCGTGGGAGCTCTCGCCGCCATGAAATGGGCCGACGGAGGCTGGATGCCGCGCCGGAGGCGGGCGCCTATCAAGGCAGGCGCCGATCTATAGAGCGCCCGTCACAAGCCCACGAGCTCGTTCAACGCGTCGAGGAGCCCGATGCTCGCCTGCCCGGCACAACCGCCCCGCTGCAGTAGCCGCCCTTTTGGCAGAGCTGTTTTGCGTCCGTGGGCACACCCGCGACAGCCAGGTTTCAGCTACGCAAAACTATTGAAACGCGCATACTTTTCAACCTGCTTTCTCAGATGGCGCAGATATGCTCTACAAATTGGATTGCAGGACGTCGGAAATGAGCAAAGTGAGCCTCGAAAAGAAGGAGCTTGAGATTCCGCGGCCATTGGAAAGGTAGAATGATTATCAGTCAATCTACCTTATGCGCATCTGTGGGTCTCAACATCAAGAATGCCGAAACCTGCCGGCTTGCGGCGGAACTTGCCGAGCTTACGGGTGAAACCAAGACGGGGGCAATAACCGTCGCGTTGCGGGAACGCCTGAAACGGGAAAGGCGCGAGCGCGGCCAGGAGCAGCGTCTTAGCGATATCAGGGCCGTGTCTCGGCGTTGCGCTGCATTGCTGGAGCCTGGAGTATCCGCCGTTGAACACGGTGATTTGCTGTATAACGACAGCGGCCTGCCGAAGTGATCGCGGATACCTCTGCAGTGCTGGCGATCCTTTTCGGCGAGGAAGACTCGGACGCCTATGCGACCGCCATAGCCGCATCCTCGGCTTGCCGCATTTCGGTGGCGAGCCTGCTCGAGGCATCCATTGTCCTGGAGACACGTGGCGGTCACGCGGCGGCCAGGGAGCTGGATTCGTTTGTTGAGGCTGCCGGAATCGAGTTGACGCCCGTAACCACGGAACAGGCCCAGGCGGCGCGCCAGGCGTGGCGCCTGTTCGGAAGGGGAAATCATCCGGCCGGCTTGAACTTCGGTGATTGCTTCGCTTACGCCCTGGCGTCCGTAACGGGGGAGCCTCTACTCTTCAAGGGTGGCGATTTCGCCCAAACGGACATTCCGTCTGTCCTGCCGTAAGGTTGCGAAACCACGACCCACTTCCAGCGGGTTACATGCCCGCGATTTCGTTCAATGCGTCGAGGCGCTCGGTCCAGGAGTCATTGCGCGACTCAACGCCGGCGGGCGTGAAATAGAGTGTGTTCTGGTTCTGGTACGCCGGCCATTCCGGCAGGCCCTCGCCGTTGGGGTTGCCGGTGCGGGCGAAATTGGTCCAGTAGCGCATCATCTGTTGCGAAACGGCGCGCTGCGTTTCGTCCGGCTCGGTCGGATCGTAGTGATCGCCGGTGAAATTGCCGAACATGTACGGCAGGTCGCCGGCGTGATAGGCGCCGTAGATCGTCTCGCCGTTCAGTTCGCGTTGCTCCACGTCCACACCCGGCATCGCGAACCGGTAGGCGTAGACGGCATTGCCGGCTTTCTCGTGCGCCACGGCAACGCCGCGATTTTGCGCATGAAACACGTATTCGCTGTACATGTAGGTGTTGCGCTGCGTTTCGTTGCCGTAGAAAGGCGTCATTTCATCAAGCACGTTCTCGCTCATGAAGCGGAGCAGCTGCGCACGCTGCGCCTCCGGAGGGCCCATCGTGAACTCGGAGTCGGTGGCGCCGATCATCAGCGGCACCGTCGCCGCATCACCCCGGTCGTAGACGGGCCAGAGGTCATCGACAAGAACCACGCCATCGGTGGCCAGGGCGATGAAGTTGCTGAAGTCGGTCGCATCGACGATCTTCTCCGCGGGCTGTGACCTGAGTTCGTCGAGGCCGGCCTCGGGCGTTCCCAGCCGCTCCGCCAGTTCCACGCCCATCTCTTCGATGGACGCCTCGCCCTCGCCTGTCAGGGAAGCGACCCGCGGCTGCCCCCTGCGGCCGTAACCGGATTGTGAAATGCCTTTCGCAAACAAACCCCGCGCCGCCGGCGACGCGACCAGGGCAAAGACCGAATAGCCGCCGGCCGATTCGCCGAAGATCGTTACGTTCTCCGGATCGCCCCCGAACGCCCCGATGTTGTCCCGCACCCATTCCAGCGCGGCGATCTGGTCCATGAGCCCGTAGTTGAACAGGCGTCCGCCGTCGGGGTCCTGCGCCGACAGCTCCGGATGCGCAAAGAAGCCGAAACTGCCGAGGCGATAGTTGATCGCCACGACCACCACGCCGAGCCTGGCCAGGTTTCCCCCATGGTTGACCGGCCGCGAACCGGAACCGGCCACCAGCCCGCCGCCCGGAATCCAGACCATCACCGGCAGTCGTGCATCGCCGTTGTCCGGGCGGTAGATGTTCAGATTCAGGCAGTCCTCGCTCTGCGGCTGGGTAAACGCGTCGTTCATCGCAAAGCCTTCGGTCGCCGGCCGCTGTATGCACCGGTTGCCGTAATCGTCGGCGACGAGGACCGTGTCACGCGCAAGCGGCGGCTGGGGCGCGCGCCAGCGCAGATCGCCGGTGGGCGGCGCGGCGTAAGGAATGCCCTTGTATTCCACCAGCCCATCGTCGGCGGTTCCCTGTACTTCGCCCTGGACGGTCGCAACCTGCGCAAAAGACCGGGGCTCCTGCTCGCTGTGCCCGGATTCCGGCTGCTGCCCGCAGCCCATCAGCAATGCGCTGCACGCCAGCGCGGCAAGGGCAGTTCGACTCAGCGTGGTTCTCGACACGGCGTCCCCTCGTGAAGTAACGACCGGCGCATTATCCGGCATCGGCGAGGTTCGAGGGCCGAAACGACTGAAACGCGGTCGGTTCCCAACGCCGCAGCGCGACGAGAAAGCAGGTCCCCGCAGCAGCGGCGTCCGCCCGCACCTCGTCGCGGCGGGTCAGATCGTCGAACGCGTCCATCACTTCGGCGATCTTCGCGCGCAACTGCGCGGCCGACGGGTCCGCCAGCATGCCCCAGGAAAAGCGGTGCAGGTCGCGGTCGGGATCGAACTCGCCGGAGAGGAATTCGCCCTGCACACTGTCCACGAAATAACGGTGTATCGGCCCGCCGGGCAGCCAGGCAAAGTTGCGCGCGACGCGCAGCCGGATGCGTTTCGCGGGCAACAGTTCAATCAGGCCGATACGATCAAGCCGCACCAGCAGATTGGTCAGCTGAACCGTCGAAAACCCGTAACGCTCGACAATCCTGTCGAACGTCCAGCGGTTGAGCACGCAGACGGTCGTGAGCAGCAGCGCGGGGTCGCTTACGAGCTGGCGCTCCTGGTCCTCTGTCAACGAAGCGACGCGCAGACGCCTTTCTTCCGCAAGGCGGGCCAGTTCCAGGAGATCGATGCCCGCCAGGTCGCACACCTGCTCGAGCCGGTGCAGCGAGAACCGTTTGGTGGAGAACTGCCTCTTGACACTGCTCAGGGACAGGCCGAGGTGCCCGGCGACCTCGGCGTACGTGATGTCACGAGCCTTCAGGGTCTCCTTCAGTGCATTCACGAGTCGCTTTGATTGAACCATGAGGTATCACCATTTGGAACCTTTCGGGTCAAGAGTATGACACATTTACGATTTCGGTTGCATATTGTGGACTCTACCGTTAGTTTGCGGCGCAAGATCCATAGAGGGAGGCCACCCATGATTCCGTACTGGATTGTTGCCGTAGCGGCGCTAGCCACGGCCCTCACCGGGTGCACTTCCACCCAGACCAAGCAAGGGGACAACGCGCTCTTCGAGATGCATGAGATCGAAACGCCGGAGGCGATGCACCAGACCGTCCTGGCGGGAAACTTCGACGGCTCGGGGCGCGCCCAGCTTGCCGCGGTCATGGTGGACCCGTCCCGGTCACTCCGGTTACGGCTGATCGCACGGGCCGGCGGGGAATGGTCAACGGCCCTTGACGGCCCGCTTGATCGTGCAGTCCTTTTCGTGGACATAGCCCGGATTGCGGGGTACGACCGCCTCATCACCTATCGGCGAGGGAGCGTCGAGTGGCTGGATCCGGAATCGGGCGAGCTGCGCCCCCTCATTGACCTGAGAATCCCCTATCGTGCCTCGCACGAGGATGGCATACCGCATCTGGATATCGCGCGCGACCTGAACGGCGATGGGCTGGACGACCTGCTGCTGCCGGACACCGACGGATTCTGGCTCGCTCTGCAGTCGCAGGACGGTTCCTTCGGCCCGGTGCAAAAACTGGGACCCGGCGATCCCTTTGCGAATGCGAAGGCCTATGGGGACAAGCGCACCTACGCGCATGCCGGCATCACCTCCGAAAACCTGTCCTGGTACTTAAGCCGCGTCCACCACTTCGATTTCGACCTTGACGGGCGCCAGGACCTCGTATTCTGGGACGGGGACCGATTCCTGGCCTACCGGCAGGACGAGTCCGGTGGGTACGACGGTCCGCCGGGAGCCTTCACCACCGAGGTGGAGTTCGACTTCGACGGTTCCTACGGACTCGCCTTCCAGTTCGGAGACGCGAGCGTGCCGTCGATGCTGCTTGGGTTCGGACCCCGGACGGAACACACGATCCTGCAGGGATTCCATGATCTCAACGGCGACGAGGTGGCCGATCTGGTCACACTGACGCTGGAGGGGCGCAGCCCGTTTCGGCTGCGCGGCCGCTACAACGTGCACTTCGGCCGTCCGGCGCCTGACGGTGTGAGTTTCCCGGCCACCGCCGACGCCTCCTTCAAATCGCCCGGAAAGGCGGGCGGTCTGCAGCCCTGGGGCTACGCGTCGCAGCGTTTCTTCGACTTCGATGGCGACGGCGTGAACGACGCCGCCATTGGCGCGGTGGACATCGGTCTCGGCAACATGGTCGGCGCCATGGTCGGAAATTCCGTTTCAATCGATCTTGCGTTCTATCGGATCCGGGACGGTGAACACACCGGGAAGCCGGACTGGACGCGCCGGGTACGCAGCCCGTTCAAGCCGCTTGACAAGCGCGGGCCCCTGTTTCCGACCATCCTCGCAGGCGATGTGGACGGCGACGGCCGTTCCGACCTGTTGATCGGCGAACGCTGGGACGAATTGAACGTGTTTCTCGGCGTGCCGGGAAAGCAGCCGGTCGCGGCGCGCCCGATCACCGTAGCGGCGCCGCTGCCCGGCGACGAACGCAATGCAAGGATCGCCGACCTGGACGGTGACGGCAAGGAGGACGTCTATATCCAGCATCCATCCGCCGACGGGCCGGGCCGGATCGTGGTGCTGATGGCGCGCTAGCGACCGCGGCCGGCGCCGGCCGCAAGACACAAGCGGCCACGGAGGGTAAAGTGTCGGGCATGAGGCGCATGGCGCTAAGCATGCTCGCAGCCTTGCCGCTGCTCGCTCCGCTGCAGGCGCCGGAGCTTGAGGCAAGCGTGCTGCGGCGAGGGACCAACGACGAGTTGCCCACATTCGACCCGCAGTACGTGGTCGGCAACTCGGCCGGGGCGATCATGTATGACCTGTTCGAGGGCCTGGTGACGCGGGCGCCGGATGGAGCGTTGGCGCCTGCCATCGCCGCAAGCTGGAGCATATCGGAGGACGGGAGGGTCTACACCTTTCGCCTGAAGAGCAACGCGAAGTGGTCGGACGGAAAGGCGATTACTGCCGGGGACTTCGTTTATTCCTTCAGGCGCATGCTCGATCCCCAATCCGGCACCCGCGGCGCCAGCGCGCTGTTCCCGGTTCTCAACGCAACGGCCATCTCGGTGGGCGAAAAACCGGTAGATTCCCTGGGCGTAAAGGCGGTCGATCCGACCACGCTGGAAATCACCCTTGAGGGTCCTGCGCCGTACTTCATCAGCCTGCTGGCTTCCTACAGCAATGCTCCCGTTCCCGCGCACGTTATCGAGGCTCACGGCAGGAAATGGACACAGCCCGGAACCATGGTCACCAACGGCGCCTACATGCTCAGCAAGGTGGTCACCAATACCTACTACCAACTGGTGAAAAATCCTCACTACCACTCCGCGGACACGGTGTCCATCGAAGAGGTCTTCTACTACCCGGTTCCCTCGCCCACCACCTCGCTGAAACGGTACCTCGCCGGCGAACTGGACGTGATTCTCAACATCCCGTTCAATCAATACGAAAACCTCAAGGAGACCCGACCCGGGGAATTCCAAATTGCGCGCGGCATCGGCCTGGGCTACCTGTCGATCAACAATACCCTTCCGCCTTTTGATGACGTCAGGGTGCGCAAGGCGCTTTCCCTGGCCATCGACCGGGACGTCATCGTGGAGAAACTGCTCAGGACCGGTGACGAGCCGGCCTGGTCGGTCGTCCCCACGGCAATCTGGAAAGACCCCTCCGAACCTCCGGCATTCAACCGGATGTCCCCGGACGATCGGCTGGCCGAAGCCCGGCGGTTGCTGAACGAGGCCGGCTTCAACAGGAGCAATCCGCTCAGATTCACTTTCGTGTTCTCCCCGGTGGAGCGGGACCGCCGCCTCGCGGTGGCCTATCGCTCGATGTGGAAACAGGCCGGAGTGGAGGCCGAACTGGAAACCCTTGGCATGCGGGCGCTGATGAAGAAGGCGGCGGACCGGGAATACCAGGTGATGCGGCTGACCTACTATGCGATCTTCAACGATCCGGTGTCGTTCTTCGCACTCATCCGGGGCGACAGCTTCAGAAACTATTCCGGTTACTCCAATGCGGACATCGACCGGCGTCTGGCCCATGCCGACACCATCCGCTCGGACGAGGAGCGGACCGCCTACCTGCGGGAGATCGAGCAGCGGGTGATGCAGGATTTTCCCGTCATCCCGTCGCATTTCCAGTCGCGGGCCTTCCTGGTGAACCAACGCGTGGAGGGCTGGACGAATTCCACGGCGCCGAAGATGGCCAAGGACCTCAGGCTGAACGGAGGCCCCTGACCTGACGGGACGCCGCGACACCGCCAACCTGAATGACCTGCAGCCGGGCGATCTCTTCCTGGTGCTGAACGAGATCGACCAGAGTCATATCGATTACAGGAAAGGCATTTCCGGAGAGTGCCGGATTGTCCACTACGACCGGGACTTCAACGCCAGGGGCGAGTTGTGGACCGGCGAGGAGGGAATGCTCGTGGGCCTTCTCTACAACCCCAGCGACCGGCGCCTGTACGCCACCAACCCGCAACGCAACAGCATCCTCGCCTACGACGCCTCCGGCGCGCAGCACCGCCTGGGCGGCTACCTGCCCGAGCGCCGTTACGGAAACATGGCGCTGGCGGGCAACGGCGACATCCTGACCGGCGTTCACTCCTTCTATGGAGCGCCGGTCCAGGACGAGCACGGCGACGGAAAGCTGATCCGGTTCAATCCGCAAACCAGGGCGGTCAGCTTCCACGAGGTCGAAATCGACGGAGGCCGCGGCGGCCGGCACTGCATCAGCAACCTGGCCCTGGACTCCGACGACAGGACCGTTTACTACGTCTCGGAAGCCGGCCGGCGACTTTGCCGATACGACACCGAATCACGACGGCAGCTTTCCGATTTCATCACGTTCGGGGAAGACGACGCCATGCGGACCTATGGCATGGGCCTGCTACCCGGCGGAGAAGTGCTGATGGCGTGCGGTTCGGGGGCTGTTCTCTTCAGTGCCCGCGGAGAAATACTCCGGAACTACGAAGTACGTTTGGAGAATGGCTGGACGCGCGCCAAACCGGCCCTTGACGGCAAGCACTTCTACCTGAGCAACTTCCTGCACGGACTGCTGCAACGCAGGGACATCGCCACCGGAGAGGTGGTGAGCGAGCTGAATACCGGGCTGAAGTGCTCGCTGCTGAGCCTTTCCGAGTATCGGGATACCTCGCGGGCCGCCGCATGCTGAACTACGCGCTGAGAAGGCTTCTGGTAGCCGTACCCACGCTACTCGTCATCATTACGCTAGCCTTCTTCCTGATTCGCATCGCGCCCGGCGGCCCGTTCGACCTGATCCCGGACCTGGACCCCGCGGCCGCGGAAAACCTGCGCAAGGCCTACGATCTCGACAAGCCGCTGCTGGAGCAGTACGGCAACTACCTGTGGCGGCTGGCCAACGGCGACCTGGGGCCATCGCTGGCCTACCGTGACCGGACCGTTGCGGAACTGATCGCCGAAGGCCTGCCGGTGAGCGCGCAACTGGGGCTCACGGCCATATTCGCAGGACTGTTTGCCGGAATGCTCTGCGGCATTGTGGCCGCCCTGCGCAAGAACTCGGCGGTGGACTTCACCGTAATGGCGATCGCCATGACCGGCGTGGCCATCCCGACCTTCGTCACGGCGCCGCTGCTCACCCTGTTCTTCGGACTCTACCTGGGCTGGCTGCCGCTGTCCGGCTGGAACAACGGCCAGTTCGCGCACATCATCCTGCCGGTCACGGCCCTGGCGCTGCCCACCGTGGCGGGTATCGCGCGAATCACGCGCGGCTCGATGCTGGAGTCGCTCAACGCCGACTACGTCCGCACCGCGCGCGCCAAGGGCCTGCCGGAATGGAAAGTGATCGCCCGGCACGTCTTGCGGCCCGCCTGCATGCCGGTGGTCAGCTACCTGGGGCCGGCCATTGCCGGAGCCATGACCGGCTCGGTGGTGATCGAAACGATATTCGGCCTGCCCGGGATAGGACGCGCCTTTGTCGAGGGCGCCTTGAACCGCGACTATTCGCTGATTCTGGGGATCGTCATCGTGTACGCCACGCTGATCATTTTGCTCAATCTGCTGGCGGACATCATCTACGGCTACCTGGACCCCAGGGTGCGTCCCGGATGACTCGGCCGGCCACCACGAGCGGCGAAACCGCGGCCCGCGGCGGTGCACAACTCGCGCCCGGCCGCTCCCTGTGGCAGGACGCAATGGCCCGGTTCCGCCGCCACCGCGCGGCGATGGCGAGCGTGTGGATCGTGGGCGCGATCACGGTCCTGGCGGTCCTGGTCCCCGAGTTCTGGCCGAACAGCCTGGATGACGTGAACTGGGACTACCTGGAGTCCCCGCCGACCACCGACAACCACCTGTGGTTCGGCACCGACGTGAACGGGCGCGACATGTTTTCCCGGACCTTCTACGGCGCCAGGATTTCCCTGGCCATCGGAGTGCTGACGACCCTCGTCGCGCTGGTCATTGGCGTGGCCTACGGCGCCATTGCGGGCTACCGGGGCGGTACGCCGGGCGAGCTCATGATGCGCGTCGTTGACGTGCTGTATTCCCTGCCCGCGCTTTTTTTCGTGATCATCCTGGTGACCGTCTTCGGCAACAGTTTCCTGCTGATCTTTCTGTGCATCGGGGCCGTGGAGTGGCTTACGCTGGCGCGCATCGTGCGTGGGCAGACGCTTTCCATCAAGGAAAAGGAGTACGTGGAATCGGCCAGGGCGGCGGGCCTTTCGATGCCCGTAATATTGCTGAAATACATCATCCCCAACGTGATCGGGCCGGTCATCGTGTACGTCACGCTGCTGATCCCCATCAACATCATCGTGGAAAGCTACCTGAGTTTCCTGGGGCTGGGCGTGCAGGAGCCTTACACCAGTTGGGGACGGCTGATCTCGCAGGGTGCCGATGAGATCGGCACGGCGCCCTGGCTCTTGATCATTCCCGCGTCGTTTCTCGTCATGACGCTGTTCTGCTTCAATTTCATCGGCGACGGCCTGCGCGACGCGCTGGACCCGAAAGACCGGACACGATGAGCGCGCCGCTTCTGGCCTGCGAGGACCTGCACGTGCGCTTTCAGACGCACGCCGGCGAGGTCGATGCGGTGAACGGCGTGGGCTTCGAGGTTCACGCCGGAGACTGCATCGGCATCGTGGGCGAGTCCGGCTCCGGAAAAACGCAGACCGCCATGGCCCTCATGGGCCTGCTGGCCGACAACGCCGTCGCAAGCGGCAGCGTCAGGTTCCGGCAGGAGGAGATCCTCAACGCACCCGCCGAGCGGCTCAACCGGATCCGGGGCCGCAGGGTTTCCATGGTCTTCCAGGACCCGATGGCCTCGCTGACCCCGTTCATGCGCATCGGCGCGCAACTGTGCGAAGTGCTGCGCCAGCACTCCGGAATGACCAGGAAGGAAGCGAAGGCGCGGGCGCTCGAGGTCCTCGACATCGTCCAGATTCCCGAGCCCCGCCGCCGGTTCGGCATGTATCCGCACCAATTGTCCGGCGGGCAGCGGCAACGGGTCATGATCGCCCAGGCGTTGCTGTGCGAGCCGGACCTGCTGATTGCCGACGAGCCGACCACGGCGCTGGACCTCACCATTCAGGCGCAGATCCTGGATTTCCTGAGGTCGCTGAAAAAGCGAACGACCATCGTGATCATCACGCACGATCTGGGCGTGGTGGCCGGACTGTGCGACAGGGTTCTGGTGATGCAGGCCGGTCGCATCGTGGAGAGGGGAACGATCGAAGCGATATTCAACGCATCGGAACACCCGTACACGCGGACGCTGCTCGCCGACCTGCCCCGCCCGGACAAGCGCTCGCAAGCGGGGCCTCAGGGGCTGTCATCCGAAGCCGGCGCCAGGAGCGACGCACTGCTGCGCGTTGACGACCTCAAGGTGCACTTCCCCACCCGCGTGCAGGACGGGCTTCGCTCCCGAACCGTGCCGCTGAAGGCCGTTGACGGCGTTTCGTTCAGGGTCGCCGAGGGCGAAACCGTCGGCATAGTCGGCGAGTCGGGCTGCGGCAAATCGACGCTGTCGCGCGCCGTCCTGCAACTCATCGGTTCCACCGGCGGGCGCATCGCCTGGCAGGCAGAAGACTTGTCCGGCTTGAGCCGCAAGGCGATGAACGAGCGGCGCAGGGACCTGAGCGTGGTGTTCCAGGACCCGCTGTCCAGCCTCAACCCCCGAATGACGATAGGCAACATCATCGCCGAGCCATTGCGGCGCTTTCACCCGGACATGAGCCGCGAGGACCGCGATGCCGCGGTGCTGAATGCTTTGCGGGACGTGGGTCTGGACCGGAAACACCGTAATCGCTACCCCCATGAGTTCAGTGGCGGCCAGTGCCAGAGGGTGAGCATCGCCAGGGCGATGATCCTCAAGCCCAGGCTGCTTGTCTGCGACGAACCGGTCAGTTCGCTCGACGTGTCCACCCGCAGGCAGATCATCGAACTGCTCAAGGACCTTCAGGAGAAGCATGGGGTCTCGATCATCTTCATCAGTCACGACCTGTCGGTGGTGCGGATCGTGTGCGACCGGGTCCTGGTGATGTACCTGGGCCATTTCGTGGAAATCGCCGACCGAAACGCCCTGTTCGAGTCCCCATCGCACCCCTATACGCAGGCCCTGATCAGCGCAATTCCGGTGCCGGACCTCGCGGCGCAGCGGCAAGCGGAGCGAATCATCCTCAGCGGCGAACTGCCCTCTCCCACCGCTCCGCCCTCCGGCTGCGTGTTCCGGACCCGTTGCCCCATCGCGACCGACCTCTGTAGCGAGCAGGAGCCGGAATTCAGGACGCTGGACAACGGCGCCAGGGTGGCCTGCCACCACGCCTGATACCGGGGACCACCACCGCGCCGCGCGCGTCAGAGGGTGGGCAGCAGCACTTTTGCGACCGTATCGAAGAGCGCCGACCCGGACTTCAGCCCCGCTTCGCGCAACAGCCAGCGCGCCCCGCAGAGATTCGATGACAGGACCGGATTGGCCAGCTCATCCGCCATGATCCTTGCCGCCTCGAGAGTGACCATTCCGGTACCGGTCATGACGATGGCCGCGCCTTTCGGCGGAGCAAGCGATCGCAGCGTCTCGATAACCCGCGGGGTCCGGGTGTCGTAGGCATGGAGGTTTTCCTCCGGGCCGAACACCCGGGCCACTGTCGCGAGGCGATAACCGGCCGCCTTCCAGTAGGCCGCGGCCTTCTCCGTCAGCCAGTCCGAGTACGGAGAAACCAGGCAGACTTCCTCGCAGCCAATCGCCTGCAAGGCCTGGTGGATGGCGCGGCTGGAGGTCATCGTCGGAATGCCGCTTTCCCCGGTCAAATCCGCGCACAGTTGCCGATCGCCATCCGGCAACAGCCGATAGGAAGGGCCGGTGATGCCGATCAGCATGGAGTCGAGCCTGAGATTGTCGAAGGCGCCCATGGTTTCGCGATAGTGCGACACGTACAGCTTGCTGCGCTCGTTCAGCGGTATGCCGTGCAGGACGGGCAGCCGGGCCGTGTACATCGTGATTCCTTCGGGCAGCAGGCGCGCCATTTCCGGCTCGACGGTCGGGTTGCCCGGAGGGACGATCACGCCCACCTGGTGCGTCGTAATGGGATCGGGAATCACGGCAGCCTCAGTCCTCCCGTGATCGGTCCGGCGCGGAACCGGCGTCCAGCAATCGCTCCACCATCCCGTCGAAGGAACTCCAGGGCGCTTCCCGGAAGCTGTGATTGCGGACGATGAACGACGGGCCGGCGAAGAAATTTTCATACTGCTGCTGCCGGGCGCCGAATTCGCTGCCGTACATGTCCCAGGCGAGCCGGTAGAGCTTCACGCGATCAACCGCCGATTCCGACGGGGTAGTCCAGTAGTCGTTGAAAATGTCACGGGTTTCCGGGTTGTCGAGAACGGAAAAATCCGCGGGCATCTGGAAAACGCCCCCGCCCGAAAGTTCTCTCATCATGGCAACGATCTCGGGATAATGCTCCTGGCACCAGTTCAGGGCGGCGTACATGTAGCGCCGGTTGAAGTTCAGGTAGCCGTTGCCGAGATCCTCGCAGTCCTGTATCTGGCCCTGAATCATCCCGCCCAGAGCGGCCTCCCAGGACGCCAGCCGCCCCAGTTTCTCGGCCACCACGGGGATCCCGTCCACGCCCGCGGATCGGGCGATCTTGTGGATGATGCCCGCGATAAACCGCAGTTTGGCGTGAAAGCGCACATTGGACTGGTGATTGCCCAGCGTGTGCGAGGCGGTTTCGATATAGATTTCGCGGGACAGCGCCGCGCGGTCATGGACGAAGACCCTTTCCCACGGCACTTGCACGTTATCGAAGATCAGCATTACATCGCTCTCGTCGAAGCGCGATGCAAGCGGATTGTCGATCTCGCTGACGGCATACGGCTCCATGGGCTTGCGGGCCCACAGCGTGAGCCCCGAGGCGTTCATCGGAACGGCGCAGGTAATCGCCTCCTTGCCGCGGTCGTCCGAGATGGGCGTGAGGTTCCCTATCCACACTTCGTCGCAGAAGATTCCCGCCGTCGCAAGCATCTTCATTCCGTTCAGCGTGACTCCCCGGCGATCTTCATCGACGACCTGGAGGACGGCCTGGTGGCCCCCGGTGTCGCCGAACAACGCTTCGTTCTTGGATTGGGGAGCCGGGTGCACCGCATAGGTGGCGTACAGGTCGCCCTTGCGCAGGTGGTCGTAATAGGCGGATATGTTGCCGGCAAAGGCGTCGCCGTCCCGGTCCAGTATTTCCGGGTTCATAGCCAGGCCGGTCACGAAACTGGACACGTGGTCGGGGCTCCGGCCCAGCAGCCCGTATGTCTTGTCCGCGATCGCGTAGTGGGCCCGGGACCGCTTTTCGAGGTCGTCGCGGGTCCGTGGCTTCAGGTAGTAGCTGGCGAAACGTTCGCCGTTCTCTTCGAACGACATCACGCCGGCGTTGGCGGGGTCCGCCTTGTAATCGAACAGTCCGGCCATCGTGCGGGCCGCGCCCCCGAACGCCGGGTGCACGGTGACGTCCTTGACCCTCTCGCCCCCGATATACACCCTCCGGCCGTCACTCAGGCCTGCCAGAAACTCCCTGCCGGTGCGCAGCATATTTCCCGTTCAGGGGCGAAAGTACAATGAGGCGCGCGCACGCCCGCGGCCGTCAGACTGGGAAACGAGCATGTTGATAAACAACTGGTATGTGGCTGCCAAGAGTCAACAGGTGAACCGGGAAAAGCCCCTGATCGTGCGTATGTTAGGCCAGAACTTCGTCCTGTACCGCACGCCCGAAGGCGAGGCGGTTTGCCTGGCAAACACCTGCTGCCATCGCGGCGGTTCGATCGGCCGGGGCGAGCTGGACGGCGCCGGCTGCATCGGTTGCGGTTACCACGGCTGGAAGTTCAATCCGCAGGGCCGGTGCGTGGAGATCCCGTCGCTGGGAAAGGACGCGAAGATTCCCAGGCGCGCGCGGGTGGACTCGTATCCCGTCGAAGAGCACTTTGACTGGGTATGGGTGTTCCTGGGCGACCTGGAGGAGAACGACCGTCCCCGGATTCCGGCCACCGAGTTCCCCGAATACCACGACAAGGAAAACTGGCGCGTCGTGTCGATGGAATTTGACGCGGATGTGAACTGGGCCCGCGGCCACGAGAACTCGCTGGACAGCGCTCATCCCGCGTTCGTGCATGCCAGCTTCGGCCGCCGCAGCGCGCCGGAAGTGCAGATCGTTCCGCTGGTCCCCAACGCGTTCATGGGACACAACGCCACCCGCCAGCGCGTGCCGCCCAAGCGCAGCCAGATCAGCGCCGACATCGCCAAACTCGTGTCCGAAAAAAGGGGCAAGACCACGGCCTCGACCGATTCCTACCTGGCGGGCATTTCCCACCGGATCGACATCACGAGGGAAGGCAATATCCGGCAGGTGACGATTTCCGCCCGAACGCCCGTCGATCCTTACAACACGCGGGTTTTCGCGCACCAGGCGCGCAATTACCTGTTGGAGGAAGAACACGACGAGGCGCGTCGCGAGGGCATACGGCGGGCTTACAAGGAAGATCTTGACGTGGTGGCCACGGTCGAGCCGAAGTTCGTGCCGCGCTCCATGGCGCACCAGCTCCTGGTGGAGGCCGACCAGATGGAGACGGCTTTCCGCAAGGTGCTGATCGAGAAAGTGAAGCAGGGCTGGGAAATCGATTTCGACAGGTTGCAGGACGAAGGGCGCTTCCGGCACTACTCCATCCCCTCGCCCGCCCGCCGAAAAGACCCGAAGAACTGGGTCCACCCGGTGGTGCCAACGACGTTTCCACGCTAGTGCCGCCTCGAATCGACGCCCACCAGCACTTCTGGAAGGTCGAGCGAAACGACTACGGTTGGCTGACGCCGGCGCTCAAGCCGCTGTACCGTGACTTCGGTCCCGACGACCTCGCCCCGCTATTGTTGGAAGCGGGCGTCGACAGGACCATCCTGGTCCAGGCTGCGCCGACCGTCGCGGAAACGCGCTTCCTGCTCAAACTGGCCGGGCGGACCGACCTGGTAGCCGGCGTGGTCGGCTGGATCGACATGGAAAGTGCTGACGCGGGGGCTGTGCTGGCCGGTCTCGCGCAGCACCCGAAGCTGGTCGGCATCCGGCCGATGATCCACAACATCGAGGACGAAGCATGGATCACGCGCCCGGACCTCGCCGCGGCGACCGAAGCCGTGATCGAGGCCGGCCTGTGCTTCGACGCGCTGGTCCGCCCCCAGCACCTGCCCTACCTGCTCAAATTCCTTGAGCGCCATCCGAATCTCAAGACCGTGATCGACCACGGCGCGAAGCCGGTCATTACCGAGGGCCTGTGGCAGCCTTGGGCGGACCGGATGTCCGAGCTGGCCGAACGCACCGGCGCGTACTGCAAGCTGTCCGGTCTATTGACCGAAGCGAGCCCGGACCAGGGCTACGACGACCTGCTCCCCTACATGGAGCACCTGCTCGCCACATTCGGGCCGGAGCGCCTCATGTGGGGCAGCGACTGGCCGGTACTCCTGCTTGCCGGCACCTACCCCGGCTGGCACGCGATCGCCGACCGCTTCCTGAGCAGTCTAGACGAAGCGGACCGGGCCCAGGTCCTGGGCGCCACCGCCACCCGCTTCTACGGCATCTGAAGCGGCCTTACCTGCGCAGCTCATGAGTAAGCGAAAGCGCGTACTGATTACCGGAGCTGCGTCAGGAATAGGCCTTGCCTGCGCGCGGAGATTTCATCGGGACGGATACGCTGTGCTGGGCATGGACCTCAATGCAAGTCCCGATCCATCGATCTTCGACTGCTTCGAGCAGGCGGACGCAGGCAACGAGGAAGTGACACAAAAGGCTGTGCAGGGCTTTGGCATCCCCTCAGGAGGGCTGGATGCGCTCGTTCACTGCGCCGGCATCGGTCAATACGGCACCGTGACGGAACTGGATTCGCAGAGCTGGTCCAACGTCCTGCAGGTCAACCTGACGTCGGCCTTCCTTGTGGCTCGCGCCGTCATTCCTCACATGCAGAAACACGGGGGCGGGTCCATAGTCACTATCGGCAGCGTGTATGGACGCCTGGCGCCGGAAAGAATGAGCGCCTATGCGGCGAGCAAGGCGGGAGTGGCGCAATTGACCCGGTGCATCGCCATCGATTACGCAATCGACAACATTCGGGCGAATTGCGTCTGCCCGGGGCTGGTGACCACCCCGATGTCCTCGCATCTGAACGCGCCAGGCAAGGAAAAGCAACTGGATGCGTCGCTGAAGGCGCATCCCATGAAGCGCGCCGGGACCCCGAATGAAATTGCCGACACGGTCGCCTTCCTGTGTTCGGACGCGGCGAGTTACATCACCGGTCAGGACATATACGTGGATGGCGGTTACACGACCGGAAAGCAGTTGAACCCGTAGAGCCGGTTCCCGCCCGGCTAGCCGGATGCAGCTGTCGCGTCTTTGATCCAGCGCACCGTCTCGGGCGTGCCGATGTGGCGAACCTCAAGGCCTGATAGACTCTCATCTGCTCTGGCCGCCAACCGTTTGTCAGCCGTTACCAAAGCTGTGCCAGAGATTTCGGCGCACGCCAGGTAGAGGCAATCGTAAACGGGATGGTCCATTTCAAAGGCCAGGTGCGATGCCCGTTCAATGAGCACCTCGGCAGGATAGAGCGCAATCAGCTCGAACAGGTTGCGCAATTCATTGAGGAAAGGCTGCGGATCGACAATTTCGCCGCGATTTACTTTCTTCCAGATCGTGTTGGCGAATTCTGGTACCAATAGATCCGGGGCCTGAAATTCCATATGTCGAGCCAGCAGGAGCCGTGATTCCAGAGATAAAGGCTCCGCAACAAACCACTTGATGACGATGCTTGCATCGACGGTGATTCTCAACGCTTACGATCCTCACGAAGCAGTTTGACACTGTCCGTCTGTTTACGGTCGGCGGTCAGTGACTGGAGATGACGCGTACGGTCACGGAATTCCGCAATGCGTCCGAGCGGATCCGCGCGTTGCGTCAACGTATGGCGGATTTCCCCTTCGAGGGAGCGGTGATTGGCCTTTGCCTGCGCCTTCAACTTCTCAATCACTCCATCGTCCAGGTTGCGAATCGTTAGTGTGCCCATTGCAGAACTCCGAAATGCCAGCAATATGCTAGCAATCCGCTAACATTTGCACAAGCGAGCGCCAATGTGACGAACGCGCCCGTTTAGTAAACGTTTTCTCCGCCGTCGTCGAGGACTTCCGGGCGGCGCCAGTAGGAATACTGCGGGGTCCAGTCCTGCGCGCCCATGCCGGCCAGCGCGAGGAGGCTCCATAGCGAGCAGTAGAGGTCGCCGGGACCGAAGACGCAGGCGTTGAAGCGGAGGACCCGGTCCCCTTCGCGCTTGTAGACGACCGCGCCCGGGTAGTTGTCCTGGCCGCCCACGACCGTCTGCTCGCGAATATAGGCGCCGCCGCCGTGCGAAGCGAGCCGGAAGCGCCAGCCGCGCTCGTTGGCGAACCGCCGCTGCAGTTCCGGCGGGTCCTTGGACAGCAGCACGACCGACATGGCGTTTTCCAGGTGCGGGAGAAAGCCGTTGAAGCCGTCGGCCCAGACGGTGCAGTAGCGACATCCCTGGCCCATGTTGTGGATCGCGAGCAGGGTGTCCCTGCCGGCGAACAGTTCCAGCAGGCTCACTTCGCCCGACCCGCTCGCAAAGCGGTAGTCGGGGACCTCCGTGCCGCGGCTCTGCTTCAGGAGCGTCCCCAGTTCTCCGGTCAACTCGAATATCTGCTGCTGGATTTGGGCGATTCGCTGTTCGGTCATATGGGTTCCTTCAACATCTGCTGGTGGCGCGTCATTGGTATTTCACTTCCGCCCCGACGGTTGCGGCCAGAATATTGCTGCCGACGCCATACATGACTCCGTAACCGTTCGACGAAAGCACGATGTCGCCCGCGGCGCTGATGGCGATTACCGCGCCCTGCGCCTGGTCCATGTCGCCGATCAGCTCCCTGACGACATAATCGGCAGCGTCCTGGAGCGGCACGCCGAGGTATTCCGCGCGCGCGGCGATGTCGTGGGTCGCCGCCCGCCGGATGAAGTGCTCGCCCTTTCCGGTTGCCGACAGCGCGTACTTCGCGTTGGCGAAGCTGCTGGCGCCGATCATGGGACTGTCACCGACCCGCCCCGGCATCTTGCCCGGGGTACCGCCGGTGGAGGTGCCGGCCGCCAGGTTGCCGCAGCGGTCGAGCGCCACCGCACCCACGGTGCCGTGTTCCTCCGCGGGCTCTTGCGGCGGGGGTGGCCGGTATTCCTTGAAATAGCTCTTCGGGTCCTCCACCGCCTCCGCGCCCAACTCGATCAGGGTCGCTTCGCCGGTGGCGCCCACGAACAACACGTGGGGCGTCCTGTCCATCGCAATGCGTGCGGCGCGAATCGGGTTCCTGAGCGACTGCGCGGCCGCCACGGCGCCGGCCCGGCCGGTGTGTCCTTCCATCAGGGAAGCGTCGTTCTCGACAAAGCCCTCGGAATTGAAGTAGGAACCCTTGCCGGCGTCGTAGATTCCCGCGTCCTCCAGCAGGACGATCGAGTCCTCGACCACGTCCAGCGCCGTTGCGCCGTTGGCCAAAGCCTTCAGGCCCACGGTTACGGCCCGCTTCAATACATCGAGGTGCTGCCGTTCAACCCTTTCCGGCGCGGAAGCGAAACCGCCGTGGAGAAGAAGGATGTATTCGTCCTGCGAATCGCAGGTACCGGTCGCGGCGGAGCCGTTCATCGACCACGACAAGGCCAGAAAAACATAACCGTAGGTCCACTTCATCCTGCTGGCGCGTATTTTGCCCTTGCTCAAGATGAAATATACGCTGCAATGTATGAGCCCGCTTACAAACCCAGCACGCGGTAGTCGCCGTTGGCGATGAGGGCAATGGAAACATATACGCCCAGCAGCGCGCACAGGATCCAGAAGGAATTGATCGCCACGATGTAGATATACATGTCGCGCCGGCTCACCAGGGTGTGCCGTCTCGCCACGAAAAAGCTGACCAGGTAAGTCGAGGTCATGTAAACCCATTGCCAGGAAAGCGCCAGCCCGATGACCCCGGCCACCAGGGCGGACGGGTAGCCGAGCGTGTATGCGGCATAGAGGACCAGTGTCGGAACGGGCGTCACGAAACCGTTGGCGATGTCCACGTTGAAGCCGAAGGTGCGGCGGTCGGCATACGAGTCGTCGTAATAGCAGTAGGCCGCCCAGGCGTCGGCCCAGACCGCCGGCGACAGGACCTGTGTAAGCCTGATCCTCGTGGCGAAGAAACCGTGCGCGGGCGGGCGTCCCGTCCTGCGCTGCATTTCGCGCCAGTACCCGGCGCGCGCCCCGATCCTGTCACGAAGGAAGAACAGGCAGATTTCCCAGTAGCAGATCAGGAGATTGACCGAAAAGAACAGGCAGAACAGGGAATGAAGGAAATTCAGCTCCCCGTGGGTGCGCAGGCGCACCAGGATGCCGAGAAGCGTGCCGCACGCGATTTTCAGCGCCACGAGCAAGGCCACGGGCGCCGTCAGGCCCTTGCTGTCCTGGCCCTGTTCGGATGGCGGCAGGCTGGCGCGGCTTTCGGACATGTGCCCCCCTCACACTATCCACTGTGGCGGCGGGCGCATTCTATCGCGCCGCGATTCGATGGATCGAGGGCAGACGGGCTACAATCCGGCCGGATTCCTGCCGGCATATCCGGAGGCGCGGGGGTGGATGCGAAAGTGACCAAACGTTCTCTTGGGAATCTGACCCAGGAGGAAGTGAAGTCGGTGGTCGATGACTACGTCGGGCTTCACGATGCCGGCGTCGAGCGCAAGAAGGAGCGCTACCGGCAGCTCGTCAACCAGTACTACGACCTCGTGACCGATTTCTACGAGTGGGGTTGGGGCAAGAGCTTCCACTTCGCCCCCCGCCGGCGGAGCGAGAGTTTCAAGGCGTCGCAGATCCGGCACCAGCATTTCCTGGCCGACAAGCTCTCCCTGAAGCCGGGAATGCAGGTTCTCGACGTGGGATGCGGCGTGGGCGGCCCCATGGGCAACCTGGCCCGCCATTGCGGCGCAAGCTTTGTCGGCATCAACAACAACGCCTACCAGATCGAGCGCGCGAAAGTGCACACACGTGACGTCGAGGCGCTGTGCCGTTTCATAAAAAGCGACTACATGCAGATTCCCCGGAGCGACGACCACTACGATGGCGCCATCAGCATCGAAGCGATGCCCCACGCGCCGGACAAGACCGCCGCGTACGCCGAGATCTTCCGTGTTTTACGTCCCGGGGCCGGTTTCGCGTGCTACGAATGGTGTCTCACCGACGCATTCGATCCTTCGAACGCGGAACACCGGCAAATCAAGGAAGGAATCATGACCGGATCGGCGCTACCGGATATCGCCGGCACGACAGAAGTTTGCGAAGCCGTGCGCGCGGCCGGATTCGAGCTGATCGAATCCCTCGACCTCGCCGGCGAATCGGATCCGGAAACGCCTTGGTACCGGGCCCTTCAGGGCCGGGACTTCAGCCTTGCGAGCATCCCGCGCACGCC
Source organism: Gammaproteobacteria bacterium (assembly GCA_009838035.1). Classification (NCBI taxonomy): domain Bacteria; kingdom Pseudomonadati; phylum Pseudomonadota; class Gammaproteobacteria; species Gammaproteobacteria bacterium. Next base: position 165,686 of record VXSK01000028.1, on the reverse strand, counting down.
GTTGGGGCGCGTCCTGACCAATCTGATCCTGCGGGTTGCGGAGCCGTTGCGGCTCGCTCCGCAAGGCGCGCGGGAGGTCAGCACGTTCCTGAACTGGGGGGCGGATACGCTCGTAGAAGGCGGCCGGACCGGGATCTTTACGCCGATGTTCTACTTCCTGGCCCGCAAACCCCTACCCCGGGGAAACTGACGTCAAGCGGCTCGCGGCCTGATCCGGACCGCGTCCGGCTCCTTCTCCTTCGAAGCGGCAGTCAGTTCGAGCCGCTTCCGGCGGCGTTGCTCGTAGAGGCCGAGCGCGCGCAGCGGGAAATACTGCCGGTACAGGACGTAGTCCAGCAGCGCAGTGCGGAAGAAGACGCCGGCCATGTCCTGTTTCGGCCAGCCGCCGTCCGCTTCCTGGGCGTCGAGCAGGAACCGCGCGCCGCGCGCAATGGCGGTCCAGTTGGAATCCTCCGCCTCCAGCAGCGCGAGCAGGGCCCAGGCGGTCTGGATGACCTGGCTTTCCTCATGCGGGACGTAGCGGCCCGTCAGGCAGCCGCTGTGGTGTTCGCCCCATCCGCCGTCATCGCGCTGCCGGTCGAGCAGCCAGCGGCAGGCCAGGCGCAGCGCCGGATCGCCGGGTCCTGCCCCGGCGGCCACCAGTCCTCTGATGCCGAAGAAGGTACCGTAGATGAACTGAACGCCCCACACGCCGCGCCAGGAGCCATCGCGTTCCTGGGTCTTGCGCAGCCAGGCGGCGCCCCTGGAAATGGCCCGGGCCGCCCGCGGATCCGGGAATTGCGGGAACCGGCGCCCGCAGGCGGCCAGCGCCTCGAGACAGGACGCCGTGCACTCGACATAGGAATTCTCGGTCATCGATTCGCCGAACATCTCGGCGGGGTTCAGCCACTCGAGACCGATCCGCGAGCGCCGCGCCTCATAGCTGCCGAAGCCGCCGTCGCGGTTCTGGCTCCGCAACATGAACCGGACCGCCTCGCCCAGTGCCGCCTCGTCCCCGTCTTCACCTCCCGCGGCGAGAATCCCGAGCACGGCTTCGGCTGTGCAGTCGCTGACCGGCCAGCCATGCCAGCCGCCGGGAAAACACCAGCCTCCCTTCGGGTCGGCGCGAAAGGCCTCGCGATACCCGTCGAAGCTGGTGCGGATCTGTTGTGCGCGCAGGAAGCCGGCGCCCTTGCGGACGGCGTCCGAAATTTCCCCGGACCCGGGCGCGGCCGCCAGCGCCTGCACGGAAAAGGCCGTGTCCCAGGTGCTGCTTCTCGCTCCGGTGACCCGCGCGCCACGCTCCTCGTCCTCCCAGAACCAGCCGTCGAGCTGGTCGAGCGCGGCACGGCAGTCGGCGTCGTCCCGATCGTGCAGCCACAAAGCCAGAATGTTCAGATAACCGCTGACCGGCGAGATGCTGCTGTGACTCGTGGTCCGCAACTCCCATTGGATCTGGCGGACCAGCTTCTCAAGGCAGCGGCGGCGCAGGCGCTTGCTGTGGAAGCGGTCATACAGGCGCGCCAGCGCGTATCCGACACGCAGCCACACGCTCGGGCGGGCAAACAGGTCGGCATCGCGCAGGCGGTTGCGGGCGGAAGAAAAATCGAGGCGGGCAAACCCGTTTCCGAACAGTTCCTCCCGCAGGGATTCGATCACGGGCGTGACCGGCGCCTGGAACCGTCGCGCGTAGATGGACGCCATCGCCATGTAGATGAGCCGCGTGTGGCAGTACCAGTTCGAGGGATGCAACGGCAACCCGCGCGGCAGCGTCCACAATTCCGGGAGAACGGCATTCACCCCGCGCCAGTCGTACAGATTGAGCAGCGCCAGCCAGAATTTCCCCCAGCTCGGGACCGCGAGCACGTCCTCTTCGGCGAGGAAACGGCGGGCCGGCGTGACAAGCGGGTCGTCCTGCTCCACGCCGAGCAGTCGCGACGCGACATAAACCAGAACGGTCACGAACAGGTGGGGCGGCGAGTGCTCGTGCAATCCCCACGCGCCGTCCGCCAGGCGGGTGCGTTCGAACGAGCGCAGGATGCGCCGCCGCCGGCCTGAGTCGATCCGCTCACCGAGAACGTGTTGCAGCAGCACGTATTGCGCCGTGAGCATGGGGCACCAGACCATCTCGCCTTCCCAGGCGCCGTCCTCGCCCTGAAGGTCCAGCAGGCGCCCCGCGGCCCGGCGCAATGCGGGCTCCGCGTCGGGCGACGCGGATTCGCCCGTCCGCGCGGCGCCGGCTCCGCCATCGTCCGGGGACATGGAAGCGAGAAGCGCGCGCGACAACGCCCTGCGGGCCTGCCGGTCCTGACCGCCGCCTCCGTTCCTGGCCTCCTTCAGCTTGCGAATGCCACGCATGAACCAGCGCGCGCGGGTAACGATCGGTACAACGATGTAGCTGGCCCGCCGCCAGGCCAGCTGTCTGAACGACGAACGAACCACTCCGGCAATCGCCCGGATCACCGTGGCGAGCGTTGCCAGCACAAGGTGGGTCATCGAGGTTTCTTCACAGGCGAGCAGCCGCATGGTCCGGTCGCGAACAACGCCATGCGCCCGCCAGTTGCGGTAGATCGCGCGCCGGAGCGCCGCCGCTTCGAGTCGATGATCGGCAAAGACCTCGTACAGCCCCATGGCGAGCAGTTCCGGGGCGCGGGTCGCCCTGAATCGCCCGGTGGCGAAACTCCTGAAGCTCCCGCCTTCCGCCAGCGCGGCCGCATCGCCGAAACCGAGCGTCATGCCCACCGCCGTCATCGGATGGTAATGACCCGCCGCATCGCCGATCAGCACCCGCCTCGACGTGCCGTAGGAGATGCGCGGCCTGAGTTCATTGGCCGCCGCGTGGAATTTTCCCGACCTCAGCGCCGAGAGAAACGCGGGCCTCAACGCTTCCGGCAGGACACTGGCGTAGGACTCGGCCAGCAGGCCGGTCCTGTCGCGCGAGGTCCACTGCTCAAGCGGCACGTCGACGACGATCCTGGCGCAATGCTCGCCCAGCGGATATCCGAGAATCGGACCCGGGCCGCCGAGTATCACGTTGCCGTAGCCGGCCGGCTCCAGACTCACGCCTTCAAGGGTCACGCCCACCATCCGCGAGCAGGCCTTGCGGCGCATCGGCAGCCCCAGGGACCGCCGCACGGCGGATGACCGGCCGTCGGCGCCGACAATCCTGTCGGCGGCGAGGCATTCGGTGGAGCCGCCGCGGGTGAAGACCACGCCGTCGTCTTCGACCTGCCGCACCCGCGCATTGACAAGAAAGTCGATGCCCGGCTCCTTGCGGACGGCTTCATGAAGACGCGCCACGAGAATCTCATGGTCGCAGGCTATCCCCAGCGCCCCGCCGGGGTACGGGAGCACGATCGGTTCCGAGCCGTCCTCGGGAAATACGACGAAGCCCTGACCCTCGGTGCTGCGCAGCGGCGGATCGAGGCGGATGCCGGCATCGCGCAACATGCGCACGGCCAGCGGGTGCAGCCACTCGCCGGCCAGCCGCGTGGCCGCCCTGGGGTTCGCCTCGAGCAAGGCCACGCGCGCGCCCCTGCGCGCGTGGGCCAGGGCGCAATAGCTGCCTACAGGCCCCGCACCAACGATGATTACGTCGTAACGCGGAGTGGCGGCGCTCAACGGAATACGCTCGCTTGCGAGCGGCGGCGGTAGCGGACCCGGCACGGCACCGTGGGGCCCGTCACCCAGCTGCCGTAATTCGGCGCGGGAAAATCCGCAACGGGATCAAAATCGAAGCGGTCCAGCAGCACCGTCCAGATCGCCTTCAGTTGCAGCATGGCGAATTTTTCCCCCATGCACCGGTGCTTGCCTCCGCCGAAACCGATCAGCGTATAGAGGTGCTGCTTGTTCTCGCTGCGCGGCGGAGCGAACCGTTCGGGATCGAACCGCTGAGGATCGGCGAACAGGCCCGGCAAACGGTGGGAAACCGCCGGAGAGACGACGGCCAGGGCCCCGGCAGGCACGGTGTACCCCGCATATTGAAGCGGTTTCAGCACCTTGCGAATGAGCAGTATCAGCGGCGGATGCAGCCGCTCACACTCGCGCACCGTCCATTCCAGCGCCGTCTGGCGCTTGAGGCCGGCGAGGCTCATGGCCCCCGTCTCACCGTAAATCTCGCGCATCTCGGCGCGAATCCGCGCCACGCAGGCGGGATCGCGGAACATCTCAAGGCCCATCCAGCTTGCGAGCACCGCGCTGGTGTGCTGGCCGGCGAACAGTACCGTCAGCAGTATCCCGGTCACCTCGTCGTCGCTCAGGGTCCGGCCGTCCCTGTAGCGGGCCTGCATCAGCGCCTGCATGAAGTCCCGGGGCGCGGCGCCCGAACTTCGGCGGTCCTTCATGACCCGGGCAAGGAGCTGCGCTATCCTGCGGCGCGCCCGGTCGCGCCTTCGATGCGCCGGGATCGGCAGCCTGGGAAGAAAGAACCCGAGGAGGTTGATCCCTTCCTGCAGGTCGTGATACGCCTCGGCAAAACCCGAATCCACCTGCCCGCGGATCTCCTCGCCCAGCAGGCAGCGGCTGGCGATGTTGACGGTGAGTTCGTTCATCGCGGCAGGCAGGTCGATGGTCCCTTCCTCTCCGAGCGCGTCGGCAAACCGGGCGGCTTCGTCGTACATGATTTCGGCGTACCTGCGCATCGGAGCGTCGCGCAGCGCCGGATACAGGAACCCCAACTGCTCCGCCATGATTTCCGGAGCCACGTCGTAGGCCACGCCGCGCCCGAAGATGGGCACCGTGAACTGGTACACGGCACGAGCGTCAAGCTGGTCCTCGGGCGCCCGGAAGTAACAGTCGTGGGCTTCCGGCCCGGTAAACAGCACGAATTCGCGCGTCCCCAGCCGGAAACGGACCAGTTCGCCATGCTCGCGCCAGCAGCGGCCTAGCATCGCCACCGGGTCCCTCTGGAACTCCGGCAGATGCCCCAGCAGCGGCCAACCGCCGGAGAGTTCGGGAATCGGCTTGCCCGGCGGCGCCGCGGGCCGCGCCGAACGCAGGGTGGCTGCACTGTCGGTATGGTTCGCCACCCTTATTCCCTCAATACACGAACGGGACCATCGAATACGGCACCCGCTCCCGGTAGCGCCCCCACAGTTCGCCGTACTTGGCGCGGCAGCGCCGCTCGTCGCGGCGAGAGCGATGCCACAGCAGCCCAGCAAGCCAGGCCGGCAACAGGAACGGCGCCCAGGATGCAAAACCGATGGTGAGCGCAAACGCGAGGTAGATGCAGATCTCGCCGCTGTAGTTGAGGTGCCGCCCGATGCCCCAGAACCCGGACACGAGCAGACGCCCGTCAAGGGACTCGGCGGGCCGGCCCCAGATCGTCGTGGACGGGTCGCGCTTGAAACGGTGCTTCTGCGCGTTGGCGCCCCGGAATATCCAGAAGCCGAAGGCGTACAGCAGCACGATGCCGGCGACGGCCAAAGGGTTCAGCGGCGGGCCGGTCGCATCGACCAGCCACCAGCCGACAATGCAGTAGAAGAAGGGCACAAACACGTAGTCGCCCCACACCAGCATCCATCCGAAGCGCTCGCTGATGATGTCCCAGGTGTGGACCATGCCCCTTTCGAACTGGAAGTAATTGAGCACATAGACCCATGTCAGGACCTGGTAGAGGGCCATAGCCAGGGTCAGGTGGCCGTAGGTTTCGTATTGAACGACGGCGAACGAGGTGTTGAACAGCGCCAGCCCGATGAGCGACGGGCGGTAGCTGAACATCTTGAGGTCCACTCCGAGCAGGGCGGGATTGAGTTCCGCACCGAAGAAGTAGGCCCGCCAGAACCCCGGCGATTCCGCAGGCTTCCGCGCGCTTCGCCAGTAAAGCCAGCCGGAAAACGCGAATGCGAACACGTTCGCCGCCACGAAGAGCGCGAAAAAGTGCGTATAAAGCATCGACAGTGAGAACGCGCCGGAAACCTGGGCGATGCCTGCCGCAAGCACGGTGAGCAGCAAAAGCGCCAGCCCGTTGATCTTGTAGGTGATCGACTTGCCGCCGAGATCCGGCCCCCTGATCCGGCGACCCGGCACGAGTATCGATCCCAGAAACAATGCGCCGATAAAGACGGCGATCATTACTGCCGCCTGGAGCAGCCGGGCGCCCGAAAGCGTGAATACCGGCAGCGGCAACTCAGGCATCGGCGCCGCCGTTCGCTGTCGTCAGGCCGGGTGCGGGCGTCTCCGCCCCGTTCTCCCTGGCCAGGTACTCCTGCCACTTGCGCACCGTCACGTTCTGAAAAGCCCGAACAGCGGGGTTGAATTCGAGCGGACGGGCGTCCCAGTGCCGCTCGTAACCCTCCTGTTCGGCTTCGAGCGCAAAGCCGTCCTGGGAGAGCAGCGGACCGATGAGCACGCGGTTCGATATCTTCAGTACCGTGGTCATTGCCAGCCGGGGAAAGCGTATCGGCAGCATCGGAACCTTCAGGGACTTGAAGTAGAACAGGAAGAAGGCCCGGCTGGTGCGCTCGTCGACGGGCAGCACGAAACACCAGTGCTTGATCGCGTCGTCGGTGTTCGACCACTGGTAGGGATACTGATAGCAGAGCTTCATGGAATTGGTGTCGATCCGCTCGCGATCGACGAACATTCCGAAAATTCGCCCGCGGCCGACGCTCGTGTCGTAGGCCACGTGCACGTCGTCGCCGACCGTCTCGCAGCGCGTGAGCACGGCGCCGTCGAACGGACGGTAGCGGCGGTGCAGCCAGGCGTGGGTGAAATCGCTGACGTTGTCGATCACCATCGAGTGGTGCGCCGACCAGGTGAAACTCAGCGGCACGCAGGCCCAGCGGCCCTTGCCTTCCAGCTCGGGAATGTCGGGAATCCCGCGGGTCTGGGCGAGTTCCGGGTTCCCGGGGAACAGCCAGACCAGGCCGTAGCGGACCTTCACCGGATAGGTCCTGAGCGCGACACTCGGCATGCTTCCCCCAAGCATCTCGTGCGCGGTCTCGGCTAGCTGTCCGTCCGGGTCGTATTTCCAGCCGTGGTAGGCGCACACGAGCCGGCAACCTTCCACCTGGCCGAGCGACAGCTTGAGCTGGCGGTGCGCGCAGCGGTTGTCCATGGCGTGGAACGAACCGTCCCCGGCCCGGAACAGCGCGATCGAACGCTTCCAGAAAACCACCTCGACAACGGTTCCCGGCTTGATATTGCGCACCTCCTCGACCGCGTACCAGTAGTCCGGGTCCATGCCCGCGGCGCGCACCTTCTGGCGCAGGTTGACGGCCTCCTCGAAGCCCGGCGGTCCAGCCGTCGCCGTGTTCATGACGCGCCCCCATCGGCGGTTACCTGCGTGGCCTGGTTTGGCACGGCGCTTTCCTCGTGGGCCGCGCCGTTCGCGAGCGGGCGTTTCGCCTGCGGATTGGTGATCGCCTTGCGCTCGTGATAGTGAAACGCGTACGCCTCATGCACGGCGTCGCGGATGCTGGTCGGCCGGTAGCCGAGCTCGCTTTTCGCCTTGTCGAGATTGGCGTGACGGCGCTTTTTCAGCAGGCGGATGGCGCCGGGCGTGAAACGCTGGGGAAAGTCGGGGTGCACGCGGCTCAGGTAGAAGCTCGCCGCCTCCGAGAAAACATACATCAGGTTGGCCGGAATCCGCCGGCGCGGACGCGGGATACCCGAAACCTCCTCGTAGAGATCGAGCATATCGGAGATGGTCTTGTATTCGCTGCTGAAGATGTACTTCTCGCCCGGGCGTCCGTTACGCATGCAAAGCAGGTGTCCTTCGACGATGTCGCGCGCCGCCACGAACTCAAACCCGCCGTCCACGTAGGCATGGAGCTTGCCGTCGGTGAAGTCGCACAGGGTCCGGCCCAGGCGCGACGGGAAAAAGTCCGCGCCGCCCACGACCGCGCAGCAGGTTGCGACAATGACGTCCTGCCCTGCCGCCACCGCGCGCCAGCACTCGTGCTCGACGAGCATCTTGCTGCGCTCATAGGGCATCGTGCGTTCCATGGGGTAGAACTGCATGGTCTCGTCGCTCGGCGCCGACGGATCGTCCAGATCGTAGCCAACGGCGCTGAACGAGCCGGTGACCACGACCCGTCCGGCTTCCGTCTCCCGCGCCGCCTGCAGCACGTTGCGCGTGCCCACCACGTTGCACTCGTAAATCTCGCGGCGATGCGCGCGAGTGCCGTCAATGGTGGATACCTTCGCGGCGACGTGATAGACGCCCTCGCAACCCTCGATCGCGCGCCGGGTGTCGTTCAGGTCCCGGATATCGCCGTAAGCGCGTTCAACATCAAGGCCTTCCAGGCCCTCGTTGTTGTCCTCGTTCCTCAGCAGCACCCGGATGCGAACGCCGTCGTCGAGCAAGCGGCGCACAAGATTGGCGCCCACATGTCCGGCCGCGCCGGTTACGAATACGGGATTCATGGAAGAACCGCGAATTTCTTGCGATGGATAGGAAACAACCCCCGGTTTCCGGGCAAAAATTCGAACGCGCGTACTCTAACACTTCGGCCCGCGACCGCGCGGGATGTCGAACAGGCGAAGGTGCCGCCTTATCTTTCCGGTTTCGGGACGTGGACCGTCTTCTGCGGAACCGGCGCGGGCCGCGGCGCCGGCCGCGGGGCGGGCGCGGCAGGTCGTGGTGCAGGGGCGGCAGGCCGCGAAGTTGGCGTAGTCGGCCGTGCAGCCGGCGCAGTCGGCCGCGAAGTCGGCGTAGTCGGCCGTGCAGCCGGCGTAGTCGGCCGTGCAGCCGGCGCAGATGGCCGCAAAGCTGGCGCAGACGGCCGTGAAGTCGGCCTGGTCGGTCGTGCAACCGGCTTGGTGCCCGTGACGGCGGAAGCCTGCCGCCGCGCATCGCGCGAACGATTCTTGCGCCGCGCATCCCGAGCGGCGCCGCGAGGCGCAGCCGCGAAAGGCCGCTGGCGGTAGGTCGGCGGATAGACCACCGTGACCGGGCGCGCAGGCCGTCTTTGTGGCGAATAAGTGCTGCTCCCTATTTCGTCGTCGTACACGACCGGGGCGGGGAATTCATCCACTTCGCTCAGCGCAACGGAGGCGTTACCCGATAGGCTCTCGGCCCTTTCGGCGGCCTCGCGCGCCGAAATCAGTTCGTCACGAAGCGCGGCTATCTCGTCGCGCAGCGTCCTGGCTTCCTCGGCGCTGCGTTCCGCCTCGGAAGCGGCAGCGTCGCTCAACTGCTGCATCTCAAGCCGTATGGCGGCGATTTCGTCGCGCAGAACGGAAGCGTCTCGGGAAGCACGTCTGACTTCCTCGTTCGCGGTGTCGCGCACGGCCCGCATGTCCTCGCGCAAGGCGGCGATATCGTCACGGAGATAACGGGCCTCGTCAAGGGCGCGTTCGAATTCGGAAACCACCGCCGCTCGCCGATCGTCAGCAGCGGCGCGAGCTTCGGCCTTTTCGGCATCGTTTGCACCGCCGCACCCCGCAGCGACCAACACGAATGCAGCAAGCACACAGACCGTGTGTCGTTTCAACTCGTTCACGCCCCTCAGTATAGCCCCGGTAGTTCGCTTGAATGCCTCTGTAGAGCGCACCAGCGCGGCCGCTAGTGGCTCCCGGTCGGGATCAGCGTTGGATCGCCCCGCAGCACTGCCAAGGGCGGAACGGCCGGCATCGCACGCCGACAATTCACCTTCACCCTTTCGGACGACTCATACACTGCGAACTCTATTTCGCCGCCATTACCGCAGGCATCCCGGACGCTTGCGAGAACGTCCCGAACTTCGTGGAGAACGCTGAAGCCCTGCACGCGTTCGATCCTGGGATCGCCGGAAAGAGGCCCGCATCGATCCCCGGTGTCCAGTTGAACATGATCGCGCCAGGTCCAGAACCCTCGCCGGCCGCGTTCGCAATGCAAGTCCAGGACATGCTGGATCACGGCCGTTCTGGCCAGGCCGGTCCAGGCTTCGTTGTATTCGTAGGTGACACTGACCGCAAGCCTGCGGAACATCGAATCGCGATCTTGCCAACGAGCGTCGGCCGGACCCGCGATCAGCGTCAACAGCAGGTCCCTCTCGTCCCATCTGCCGTTTGCTTCGAGCGCCAGAAGCAGCTCGTCCACACCATATACCCTGCCCGCTCCATCAATCTCTGCAACAAGCGAAGACCAGACCCGGCGGAGCCGAGCGCCGGCCCAACGAGGCGCACTGGCGCCATCCACGATCCAGAAGGCCAGTAATCCACAACTGTATGGAGCGTCTCCCCGCTGGATGGCAGGATCCGATATCCCGATCCGATCGCTCTGGAGAACGAACAGGCACCTGCCAGCCTTGCTTGCAATCTCATCGGCAAGGAAATTCCCTCCCCCATCAGGCGTATTGGAAGCGATGTAGAGGAGCTCCAGATACTCGGCAAGACCTTCCGACAACCACGCGGGCTCACCCTCCCTGGCCTTAAACCGGGACCCGTTCTCCAGATGCACCAGTTCGTGGGCGAGGAAACGTTCCGCTATGCGGCCCAACTCGGCACTTTCCTCAAGCCATCCCCTGCCCTGGAACCGGAGGAAAATTTCCCCATTCGGAGCCACATCACCACGCCATCGGGTGTTTTCCGCCTCGCCATCCAGCGTCGCTATCACGAATAGCCGTTCGCGGTTTTGCGCGTCAAAATAACTGTCCAGCCATACCGCGGCAGACGCGATGGTGTCCCGCAGTTGCGCCGCCATCCAGTCCGGCAGCCGTTCATCCGCCACCAGGAGCCCCCCTTCTATTTCCCCCATAAGCTCCGCGTCGCCCAGATACAGGTAGCGGCCCCTGTGGCCAGAAGCGTCAGGCAGAACTACGCTTTCATCGCTCCCCGCGTATACGGAACGGGAATAAGCAACCACCGAGCCGGGAGCCACGCCGATGTGAATTTCATGAAAGGGGATGTCCTCAAGCATTGCGTAGTAGGTGAAGAAGACCAGTCCCGATTCACCTATCGCGCGTAGAGATGGATAGACGCGATCAAAGGAACTGGAATCCAGGCCGACATCGATGGTGAGCTTTTCGATCGAGCCGCCGTCGGCGTGACGTATCGAATCGTCTTCCAGCCGAAGGTCAGGATCCCGCACAAGCCAGCTGTCCTCGCGAATCATCTGCGCCGGGTAATCGAAACGCACTTCCCGCAAGGGATGCTCGAACCGGTAAGTCAGTGCCACTCTCTTGCGCGGCAAGTCAGGGACAATGGTTAAAGAAACCGTGTTCCTCGTCTCCAGATCCGTTGAACCGTAGACAGCAGCCGCTGGGCACAGCAGAAGCAGCATGAGAACGCCGGTCCTTACGACATGCGCCCGACGCATAGACATGCATGCATTCCTTTCCACACGTCCAGTATCGCCCGCGAGCGATTGCAGGGCAATCCGCATCCGATCCGCATCCGATCATTGATTCGCTGTCAATTCTGGACTAGCTTTGTGAGCCGGATACTGCAAGGAACAGTGAGCATGCCAAATAAGATCGTCCGTTTGACGACTCGCGACGTGCGTTTCCCCACGTCCGATCACCTGGACGGATCGGACGCAACAAACAAGGATCCGGACTACTCCGCTGCGTACATCACGCTGGAGACAGAAAAGGGCGATCGGGGCTACGGCCTGATCTTCACCATCGGCCGAGGCAACGATATTTGCTGCAAGACCGTCGAGGCGATGAGCCACCTGGTCATCGGAAAGGACTTCGACGATATCCGGACCGATATCGGCGGATACTACAACGAACTTCGTTCCGACAGCCAGATCCGCTGGCTCGGACCGGAGAAAGGCATTGTTCACATGGCCGCCGGCGCAATCGTGAACGCCGTGTGGGACATGTGGGGCCGCGCCGAGGGCAAGCCGGTGTGGCGCCTGCTGTCGAAAATGGACCCGGAGGAGTTCGTGAACTGCGCGGACCTGCGCTACGTCGAGGACGTGCTGACCCGCGACGAGGCCCTTGCGATCGTCGAAAGAAACATTGCAACGCGAGACCGGCGAATTCGCTACCTCGAGGACCACGGCTACCCCGCCTACACGATTTCGGCCGGCTGGCTGGGCTACGACGACGAGAAAATCCGGAGGTTATGCCGGGAAGCCGTACAGCAGGGTTTCAGCCATATCAAGCTGAAAGTCGGAGCGAATGTTGACGACGATATTCGCCGCTTGAGGAACATCCGGGAAACCGTTGGTAACGACGTCATCCTCATGGTGGACGCCAACCAGGCCTGGGAAGTGAATGAAGCGATTGAGTGGATGCGGCGTCTGGCTCCCTACAAGCCATGGTTCATCGAGGAACCGACCAGTCCCGATGACATCATGGGCCACAGGAAGATCAAGGAGGGCATCGGAGAAATCAGGGTAGCCACGGGCGAGCATTGCGCCAACCGCATCCTCTTCAAACAGTTCATCGCCAGCGACGCAATCGACGTGGTCCAGATCGACGCATGCCGCCTGGCCGGGCTCAATGAAATACTTACCGTATTTCTGCTCGCCGCAAAGTTCGGCAAGCCCGTGTGCCCTCACGCGGGCGGTGTTGGCCTGTGCGAGTATGTACAGCATCTATCGATGATCGACTACGTCATGATTTCGGGAGAAATCGGCGAACGGGTCATCGAGTTTGCAGATCATCTCCACGAGCACTTCGAGGACCCCTGCGTGGTCCGAAAGGGCGCTTATCTGGCGCCCACCGCGCCCGGCTTCAGCGTAAGAATGCGCGAGCAATCCGTCGCGGACTACGAGTATCCCGGCGGCTCCCAGTGGCGTGCACGCGTTGGGCGCACAGGTGGATGATGGCTGCATTCGAGAAGCGGCGCGTGGGCGGCTCGAGCCTTGCCGTTGATACGCTGGGCTTCGGCTGTGCCTCGCTCGGCAATCTCTATCACACGGTTTCGGATGCTCACGCCACGCAGATTCTCGACTCCGCCTGGTCGCGTGGATTTCGCTACTACGACACGGCCCCGCACTACGGGCAGGGGCTGAGCGAGCGCAGGGTGGGTGACGCCCTGCGCAGGTTCCGGGGCCGGGAGTATGTGCTTTCCACCAAGGTGGGGCGGCTGCTGAAACCGTCGGGTTACGCCGAGGAACGCCATGCCTTCATGTCGCCCATGCCGTTCGACATCTTCTACGACTACAGCTACGACGGGATCATGCGGTCATACGAGGACAGCGTGCAGCGTCTGGGGCTGGACCGCATCGACATTCTCTACATGCACGACATTGGCGCAGTGACCCACGGCGCGAGAAACGACGAGCTGTTTCCGATCGCGATGGACGGCGGGTACCGCGCAATGGACGAGTTGCGCAGTGGCGGCGCCGTTTCGGCAATCGGCCTGGGCGTGAACGAGTACGAGGTTTGCGAAGCCGCACTGGACCACGGCGACTGGGACTGTTTTCTGCTGGCCGGCCGCTACACGCTGCTTGAGCAGGAGGCGCTGAACACGTTTCTGCCCAAGTGCCTGCAGCGCAATTGCTCGATCATCATCGGCGGCGCGTATAACTCGGGCATCCTGGCAACCGGCGTTCGCGGCAAGGGTCGCCTGTACTACAACTACGAAGCGGCCCCAAGCTGGGTGGTGGAGAAAGTCGCGAAGATCGAGGACACCTGTGAGGAGTTCGGGATCCCGATGGCCGCGGCCGCGCTGCAGTTCCCGCTGGCCCATCCTGCGGTGGCCTCGGTGATTCCCGGCATCGGCAAACCGGAACGAATCGAACAGACGCTGGCGCTGTTCAACACGAGGATTCCCGACAATTTCTGGTCGGCACTGGTCGAACGGGAATTGCTACGCGCGGACGCGCCCGTTTCCGGAGCGCATACGGACGGACAGGAACCATGACACGGCATGAAGGATCGCTGATATGACGAGGAAACTGGAAAACCGGACTGCGGTCGTGACCGGCGGCGGCAGCGGAATCGGCAGGTGCGTCTCGGCCCGGCTCGCCGCTGACGGCGCCCACGTAGTGGTGCTGGATATTGACCTTGACGCCGCCAGGCAGACAGTGGATGAAATCGCCCGGGCCGGCGGCAGTGCCGCTGCTCACAAGTGCGATGTTGCGGACCACAACGAGGTGGCGGAGGTGTTGGCGGCCATTCTCGACGATTCACAGATCGATATCCTGATCAACAACGCAGGGATCGCGCACGTCGGGAACCTGGAAAACACCAGCGAGGCGGACCTCGACCGGCTCTACAGCATCAACGTGAAAGGAATCTACAACTGTCTGGCCGCGATTGTTCCCGCGATGAAGGCGCGCCGCAGCGGCGTCATCGTGAACCTGGCTTCGATCGCCTCCTGCGTGGGCATCGCCGACCGTTTCGCCTACTCCATGACCAAGGGAGCTGTGCTGACCATGACCTACTCCGTAGCCAGGGATTACATCGACCACGGTATCCGCTGCAACTGCGTCGCCCCCGCGCGGGTCCACACGCCGTTCGTGGACAATTTCCTGGACGAAAACTATCCGGACAACCGCGACGAGATCTTCGCGCAACTGGAAAAGAGCCAGCCGATCGGGCGCATGGGCACGCCGGAGGAAATCGCCGTGCTGATCGCCTATCTCTGTTCCGACGACGCCTCCTTCATCACCGGCGCCAACATCCCCATCGACGGCGGCTTCATCACGCTCAACAACTAGAGCTTGTTAACGCTGCGCGACGTCGGTCAGCAGGCGGTCACGATGCAGTCGTTGATCAGGTTCTCGACAAGTTCCTGCTTGCCGCTGCGCCGACGGGGCTCTCCGTTCGCTGCGGCGATATCGCGCAGATCGCCCAGCGACAACTCGCCGTCCTCGAAGCGCTTGCCGTCGCCCGAGTCGAAACTCCGGTAGCGGCCGTAGCGAAGCTCCGACATCCGTGGGTCCGCCAGGACCCTGTCGGCAACCAGCAGTCCCCGGGCGAACGCATCCATGGCGCCGATATGCCCGATGAACAAGTCTTCGAGGTCGGTGGATTCGCGACGGACCCTGGCGTCGAAATTGAGGCCACCGTTGCCGAGCCCTCCGTATTCGAGCACCACCATCATGGCGTGCACGCAGTCGTACAGGTCCATGGCGAACTGGTCCGTGTCCCATCCGTTTTGCGGATCGCCCCGGTTCGCGTCTATCGAGCCCAGCAGGCCCGCATCGGCGGCCATACGCAGGTCGTGCGCGAACGCGTGCCCCGCCAGCGTCGCATGGTTGGCCTCGACATTGAGCTTGAAGTCGCCGGCGAGTCCGTGCTGGCGCAAGAAGCCGATCACCGTGAGGGCATCGAAGTCGTACTGGTGTTTCATCGGTTCCATGGGCTTGGGTTCGACCAGGAACGTGCCCCTGAACCCCACCGACCGGCCGTAATCGCGCGCCTTGGACAAGAACATCGCCATGTGTTCGAGTTCCCGCCTGGTGTCGGTGTTCTGCAGGCACGCATAGCCTTCGCGCCCGCCCCAGAACACGTAATTCTCTCCTCCGAGTTCCACGGTGGCGTCGATCGCGGCCTTTACCTGCGAGGCGGCATAGGCGACGACGGCGAAGTCCGGATTTGTGGATGCGCCGTTCATATAGCGCGGATGCGAAAACACGTTCGCCGTGCCCCATAGCAGCTTCATGCCGGTCGCGTCCTGCCGCTCCCTGGCCAGACCCACCATCTGCTCGAGGTTTTTCTCGGAGTCGGCGACGCCGGCGCCTTCGAAAGCCAGGTCGAAGTCGTGAAAACACCAGAACGGCACGTTGAGCTTGGTAAAGAACTCGAACGCCGCGTCCACCCTTTCGCGCGAACGATCCATCGGATCGCCCTTTTCAGCCCAGGGATGGATGCGGGTACCCGGTCCGAACGGGTCTCCCCCGGTGGCGCAGAAGGTATGCCAATAGCAGACCGCGAAGCGCAGGTGCTCTTCCATGGTCTTGCCGCCCACTAACCGGGATGGATCGTAGGTCTTGAACGCCAGCGGGTTGTCCGTTTCAGGGCCTTCGTATTGGATCCTGGCGATACCCGGGAAATATTCCCGATCGCCGATAAAGACGCTGCGGTTCATGTTCTTGCCCCTTTGCCTGGTCTCCTAGGCGTAGATCGCGGTCAAGGCCGCAACCGCGCGCCTGTATTCGCGGTAGCACTCCCTGTAAATATTTATGGCCGCGTTGCGCGGTTCGCAACTGCGGCCGTCGTCCATTTCCAGGTGGGCATCTACGAGTTCCTCGATCGATGCGCCCGTCTCGATGAGCTGCACCGCCTGAAGCGCCGCCCCGAAGGCCGCGCCTTCATCCTGCCTGAGCACCACGACCGGCGCTTCGCAGACATCGGCAACAATCTGCCGCCACTCGGCGCTTCTTGCCCCGCCGCCGGTCAGCACGATCTCTCCGATATCGACGCCCAGGCCCGCCAGTTCGTCGATACCGAATTTCAGCGCAAAGGTCGCACCTTCGACGGAGGACCGCAGCAGGTTCTCGGGCCGGGCGTTACGGCTGTCGATTCCCACGATGCAGCCCTTGGCATCCGGCAAGTTGGGCGTTCGCTCGCCGTTGAAGAAGGGCAGCGTAATGACGCCGCCGGCGCCCGGCTCGGCAGCAGCCACCTGTTCCTCAAAAGCCGAAATATCGGCATTGAGCAGCGAGCGCATCAGCTCGGTGCTGACCGTGCAGTTCATGGTGCATAACAGCGGCAGCCAGCCCCCGGTTGAAGAACAGAAAGCGGCGATATTGCCTTCGGGATCGACAACGGGCCGGTCGGCATAGGCATACACGGTGCCCGAGGTGCCAAGGCTCATCGTCAGACTGCCCGGGCGCACGTTGCCGGTGCCGATCGCTCCCATCATGTTGTCGCCGCCGCCGATCGCCACCGGAATTCCGGCGGGCAGGCCCAGCTCTTCGGCAATCTCCGTCCGGAGCGTGCCGATGGCTTCGTTGCCGATGCGCAGGGGCGGAAGGCAGTCGCTCAAGTCCCGGTCCGCATCGATGGCGCGCAGCATGTCTCGGGACCAATCTCTGCGGCGGACATCGAGAAAGCCGGTCCCCGAAGCGTCGCCCATTTCCATGCAGCGTTCGCCGGTCAAATGCAGGTTCAGGTAGTCGTGGGGCAACAGAATGCAGTCGAGTCGGTCATACAGGTCCGGGCTGGCCTTCTTCAGCCAACGCAGTTTGGATGCCGTATAGCCCGGCGCAATCGGATTGCCGGCCCGCTCGATGCAGGCTTCGCGGCCGCCGAAAGCAAGCATGATCTCCTCGCATTCCACCGCCGTGGACGTGTCGCACCACAGTTTCACGGGAGCCAGCACTGCGTCTGTTGCGTCCAGCGCCACAAAGCCGTGCTGCTGGCCCGAAACCGCGACGGCCATCGCCGTCCCACGAACGGCGGGATCGACTCGCAGGGACGCCACGCGCAGCGCGTCCAGCCACCACTCCGCTTGCTGTTCGGCCACACCTTCACCGTCCTGGCGAAGATCGAGGAACGCGCTGGCGCTGCCGGCCACGCGCCGATTCACGAAGTCGTAGCAGACAACCTTGACGCTCTGGGTGCCGAGATCAATCCCAACCGCAACGGCCATCAGTCAGACCTCCCTGTGCGCGAACCTGGCGTTTTCACCGCTCCCGAAGTCGATCAGTGGTCGACTAATCCAGCATGGGACACGAGCTCCTGGCGCTGTCGCCCCAGGTCTTCGACGCCCAGTTCCATAACGTCGCCCGGTTTGAGATAGACGGGCGGATCGTGGCCGAGCCCGACGCCGGAGGGCGTGCCCGTGGAAATGACGTCGCCCGGGTTCAGCGTCATGAAGCGGCTGATGTAGCTGACCAGGTAGCGCACTCCGAACACCATCTTCGAAGTGTTGCTGTCCTGACAGCGCCTGCCGTTGACGTCCAGCCACAGGTCGAGGCGCTGCGGGTCCGGCACTTCATCCGCCGTCACCAGCCACGGCCCGATCGGAGCGAAGGTGTCGCAGCTCTTGCCCTTGACCCACTGCCCGTGCCGCTCCAGCTGGAATTCCCGCTCGGATACGTCGTTGACGACGCAGTAGCCGGCAACGTGATCCAGGGCTTCGGCTTCGGCAATATACGACGCCCTTGTGCCGATCACTACGCCGAGTTCCACTTCCCAGTCGGTCTTCGCGGAATCGCGCGGAATGACGACCGGGTCGTACGGCCCGCTGATCGCGCTGGTGGCCTTGAAGAAAATCACCGGCTCGTCGGCCACGGCGCTGCCGCTCTCCTCGGCGTGCTCAACGTAGTTCCGCCCGACGCAGACGATTTTTCCCACGTTGCCGACACTGGGCCCGATGCGCACGTCGCCGGATACGGCGGGAAGCCCGCTCACGTCGCTGCCCGCGATCTTCGACAACGATTCGGGTTTCAGGTTGGGGCCGTCCAGGTCGGCAATCACGGCCGACAGGTCCCGAATTAGACCGGTCTCATCCAACAGGCCCGGCCGCTCCGCGCCGGACTCTCCAAATCTCAAGAGCTTCATCGCAGTTGTGTTGTTCCCCTCATCGTTCGCCTTCCCGAAGAAAAACAATGTTACCCCGGCAGGTAACGCGCAGCGCGTCCGGCGCGCGTGTAAATTCCAACAAACTTGACAGAATACAGCAAGTTTTATACTCTCCCCCGGACATTTTGTCTACCACGGGTAAGGTCCCATGAATCTTGGGCTGTTCTTCATGCCCCACCTGGCGCCGGAACGCACCCCGAAGCAGGGTCAGGAGTTCATCCTCAGCACCATCGTCCGCGCCGACGAGCTCGGCTACTCCGAGGCCTGGATCGGAGAGCACTTTGCCTGCGGATGGGAGCCCGTGCCCGCGCCGGATCTGCTGATCGCGCAGGCCCTGGTGCAGACGAAACAGATCAAGCTGGCCCCAGGGGCACACGTACTGCCCTACCACCATCCGGTCGAGCTCGCGCACCGTATTGCCTACCTGGACCACCTCGCGCAGGGAAGGTACATGGTCGGCATCGGCGCCGGTTCCGTCCCCATGGACGCGGACCTCCTCGGCTCGATCCGTTACGACGAAGACGGCACGCCCACCATGCTGAATGCGCAAATGACGCAGGAGGCGTTGGACATCATGATCCGGCTTTGGACCGAGGACAAGGCCTTCGATTACAACGGCAAATTCTGGCAATTCAAGCGCCGCGACTACGACGATTTCGAGAAAGGGCCGTTCCTCAAGCCGTTTCAGAAACCCCACCCCCCGCTGGGCATGGCGGGCATATCGGACAGTTCACGAACCCTGGCGCTGGCCGGCAGACTGGGCTTCCGGCCGATGAGCTTCTACATCGGCGCGGGCTATCTCGCGGGCCACTGGAACGCCTATGAAGCCGAGGCTACGAAAGCCGGCCACAGCGTTTCGCGCGACGACTGGGCCGTATCGCCTCCTTTTTTCGTCGCGGACACTGACGAGGAAGCGGTGGAACTGGCCTCCACGGGAGAGGTGGCGCGTTTCTGGGAGGAGTACATGATCCCCGGCATTGTTCGGCGCGGCCTGGCCAGGTATTCGAAGGCGGACCCGAGCCATACGGACGACATGATCACGCCGGAATATCTCGCCCGGCACATCTGGCTGGTCGGATCGCCGCAAACGGTGGCTGTGAAGACCGAGAAACTGATTCGCGAAACGGGCGGATTCGGAACGTTGATCGGCATGTGTTTCGACTTCATCGAACAGTACGACGCCTGGATTCACAATCTGGATCTCATGATCAATGACGTCATGCCGCGCCTGCAACGCGCCATGCCCGATCAGGACTGCTCAGCAGGCCCTATGCAGTAAACGGCCTGAATCCCGCGGCCGCGGCGGCCGCGTTGAGTCGGGCCAGGCCCCCGGCGCTCAGTTCCACGCTGCCGGCATGCGCCCGGCGGCTGTCGAATTCGGGATCTCCGGGAGCAAGAACTGCGTCCACGCCTTCGGCAAGCGGAACATCGGTGACCCAGCGAAGATAACGTTCGATACGCTCCGAGACCGATTCCGGATCCTGTCCCAGGCGCGTGGGGTCGAGAACGATCGCCAGGAGATTGTTCGCGATCAGGCCCGCGTCGTCGAGTTCCGCGATCGTCTCGCCACCGGCCAGCGCGGAAGACAGCAATTCGGCCACCAGGGCTAGCCCGTAACCCTTGTGATCGCCAAAGGGCAGCAGCGCCCCGGCGGGCTCTTCGAACATCACCGCGGGGTTCCGGGTTTCTTTGCCGAGGTGGTCGAGAAGGGATCCTTCGGGCGCCGGGACGCCGCGGGTATGGGCCACGCGCGCCTTGCCCAGGGGAATGCGGCTGGTCGCGAAATCCAGCAGTATCGGCGGTTGGCCGACCCGCGGTATGCCGATGCAATGGGGATTGGTGCCCATCCTCGCCTGCGTGCCGCCAAAGGGAGCGACCAGCGGGGCGCGCCCGTAAACATTGGCCCAGAACATGCTGATCATTCCGGCGTCCGCGGCGCGCTCCGCGTAGTGTCCGATACGGCCCATGTGGTGGGCGCGGATAACGTTGACGATGCCCACCCCGTATTGCCCGACCATGCCCACAGCGCGATCGACGGCCTCGAGCGCAACAATGTGTCCAAGCGCGAAATTGGCGTCGATCACGGCAAACGGGGGAGCGGCGGGCCTGTCGGCCGGCTCGGCGCCGGGCCGGATCGCTCCGGCCCGGAACGAATCCACGTAGGTGCCCAGCATGCCGGTCCCGTGCGAGGGGTGCCCGGACTGATCCGCCACAACCAGGTGGTCGGCGACGGTATCGCCCTCGCTACGCTTCCAGCCCATGTGCACGAACAGGTCGGAGACGAATTGGCACAGACTGTCGGCGCCCACCCGGACCGCGCTCCCGCTTGCGCCCATGGCGGCGCAGTCAGTAATGGATCGCGGTCTTGGCGCCGCCCGCCGCGGCGATGACGTCGCCGTTGATGCATCGAGACAGCGGCGACGCGAGAAAGGCGACCACGCCGCCGATATCCTCGGGCGTGGGAAGATAGCCGTTGAGATTGCCCGAGGCGAGTCCTGCCTCGATTTCCTGTTCGGAACTCCCCTCTTCCGCGGCGCGCCGCGCAATCATTGCCGCCACCTTGTCGGTTTTGGTGTAACCGGGATGCACCACCGTTGCGGTGATTCCGCTGCCCCCAAGCTCCTCGGCCAGGTTCTTGGTCATTGCAACGACGGCCACGTTGCGGATGCTGCCCACCGTGTCGCCCGACTTTCTGGCCCCCATTCCGCTGATCGATATGATCCGTCCCCAACCCTTGCTGCGCATCTGGGGCAGCAGGGCCTGCGCGCATCGCAGGTATCCCATGACCTTGACGTTCATCTGCTCCATCAGCTGATCCCTGGTGACTTCCCAGGCCAGCGGAGTGCGGCCCTGTCCGGCCGGCGCGGCCGCGCAATTGACGAGTATTTCGGCGGGCCCCAGCCTGTCATTGACATCTTCGGCCATTGCAAGCACCGAACCTTCGTCCCCGGTATCCGCCGGCGAGGCGATCACCTCCGACCCGGTCGCTGCCCTTATCTCCTCAGCCGCCTTTTCCAGTGTGCTCCGGGTGCGCGCCACCACCGCCACCCGTGCGCCTTCGCGGGCCAGCGACTCGGCAATGGCCCGTCCTATCCCCTGGCTGCCACCCGTGACAACGGCCACCTTGGCTGCAATTCCGAGATCCATACTTCCTTCTCCCAAGTTTCGTTCTGTCTCGAATTCTTACTGTAAACTAGTAATTTTGCAAGAAGCCCCGATGAAACCGCTTGCCCGGACCGTCGCCGAAATGCCCCAAAGCGGCATTCGGGAAATTGCCAATCTCGCCGCCCGAACGCCCGACTGCGTGCGTCTCGATCTCGGCGAACCGCACTTCCCAACGCCACCGCATATTGTCGAGGCGGCCTGCCAGGCGGCACGGGACGGATTTACAAAGTACACGCCGCCGGTCGGTCTGCTTTCCCTGCGCCAGGCAATCTCCGAAAAACTCCAGCGGGTCAATGGCCTGGATGTTCCTGCGGACCGGATCGTGGCCGTGAGCGGCGCCACCTCGGGGCTTTTTACGGCCTGCCTGTCGATTCTGGAGCACGGCGACGAGATTCTTCTGCCGGATCCCGCCTGGCCCAACTGGGAAATGATGGTCCTGTCGGCCGGCGGGAAGATCCGTTATTACCCCGCTGATTCATCGAGGAACTTTCTGCCGGACCCCGGCGAACTCGACGAGTACGTGGGAGACCGGACCAGGGGCATCATCCTGAATTCTCCATCGAACCCGACGGGCGCGATCATGAGCCCCGGCCTGGTTCGCGAAATGGTGGATTTCGCCCGGCGCCATGACCTCTGGGTCATTGCCGACGAGTGCTACGACGAGTTCGTTTTCGATGAGGAACATGCATGTGCGGCCCGGTTCGACGGCGATGGGCGTGTGATCAGTCTTTTCAGTTGCTCGAAGACCTACGCGATGACCGGCTGGCGCGTCGGGTACGTGGCCTGTCCGCAAGACCTGATCGAAGTCATGGCGAAGCTCCAGCAGCCCGTAATCGGCTCGATCTGCTCCGTGGCCCAAAAAGCCGCCGAGGCCGCATTTCGGGGCCCCCAGGACAGCATAGCGGTAATGCGCGACTACTACCGCGGCAACCGGGACCTCGCCGTGGACATGTTCGCGGATACCGGCATCAGGACCTGGTCGCCGGGCGGCGCCTTTTACATGATGGTGGATATTTCGTCCGCCAGCACGGATACCTACGATTTCGCCAAGCGCCTTGTGCGATCACGGCAAGTCTCGGTGGCGCCCGGAGAGACTTTCGGCCCGGGCGGTCGCGGCCTGGTGCGGCTGTCTCTCGCAACCGCCCGGGATCGACTCGAGACCGGCCTGGCGCGGGTCATCGATGCGATACAGGCGGATTCGCAAGCCGCTTGAGCGTCGTGAACACTGCACATGGTTCCGCAATCCATTCGGAAGGCGCCGCGCGAATTGCGGTGCTGGTGCCCTCAACCTTTCTCCTGGATGGGGAAATATGCGAAATGGCTGCCCGGCGGGGCGCGGAGGCGCATTTGTTCCGGGTCCACCCGGAGTCCGTCGCGGATCCGCGCGATTCGGACGCGGTGGCGCGGATGGTCGAGGACATGGGGTCGGTCGAATCGCTGTCGAAGGCGGCGGCGCAGACTGCCGATGTTGCGCCGCACGCCATCGTTTGGGCTTGCACATCCGGTTCGTTCCTGGGTGACGGCAACTACGGGGAACGGCAAGCCAGGGCGCTCTCCAAATCCGCCGGAAACGTTCCCGCAACCACTACGTCACTTGCGCTGGTGGCGGCATTGAAGCGGGTCAGGGCCCGCAAGTTACTTGTTCTGACTCCGTATCACGCGGAGATCGGGATCGAATTCGTCAACTTCCTGGAGAAAAACGGTTTCGACGCGGTGGGCCAGGCTCATGCCGGCAAGGGCAGCGACGGTGAGGTGGGGGCCTTGCGTCTGAGAGATTTTCTGGCCCTGGCGCAATCGGCCGGAACATCTCCCCGCGATGCGATCGTCATTCCCTGCACGGCGGTTCGCGATCGTCGGATGTCGGCGGAGCTGTCCCGGGAATTGCGGCTGCCGGTCATCGCCGCCAACGCGGCAACCATGGACCTCGCGGTACAATTGGCGCGGGAAGAACACGCCGCTTAGGGGAAGGCTCCGGCACGCGTCATGCATTCGGGTAGGTACATTCGCCAAAGACGAGAACTGTCTGCATGAAGGTAGCAAAATCGGAATACGCGCTTTCGATCGGCGAAGTTTCAAGACTGCTCCACGTCTCGCCGGGCATACTGAGAATCTGGGAACGGGAAGGCCTGATCACACCCGAGAGAACGAAGGGCCGGCACCGCGTATACCGCCAACAGCACGTTCGACGCCTCCGCAAGGTCATCCGGCTCTATTACAACGAGCGCCTCAATCCCGCCGCGATCCGCCGCGAGCTCGGCAGATCTCCCGAGCCTTCGGCCGAAGACAGCTACGTGGACGAAAAGCTGGGAGAAAAGCTCAGGATGCTGCGCAAGCAGCGCAAGATGACGCTGGTCCAGACCGCCGAATCCTCCGGCCTGTCGCCCTCGTTCATCAGCGCCCTGGAACGCGGCAATACCGGGGTGTCCATGGAGGCCCTGTTCCGCCTGGGCGAAGCGCTTCGGACCACGCTGCCGACGCTCAAGGGAGAGGAACTCCCACCCGCCAAGCGCCGCTTTGTACCTGCGGACCAACGTCCGAGGTTCGTCACCCAGGACAAGTCCATCATCATCGAAGACATCATCTCGAAGCCGGCCGGCATGGAGGCGGAGATTTCGCACATCGCCCCCGGCGGGCACAGCAACGGCATCTGGTCGCACAAGGGCCAGGAATTCGTCTATGTGCTGTCCGGCCACCTTTCGCTATGGCTGGAACCGGACGAGGAATACGAGCTGAAGACCGGGGACACGCTCTATTTCCACAGCCACCTCATGCATCGGTGGAAGAACAACTCCGACGAAACGACGGTTGTCCTTTGGGTCAACGCCTTCCTTCCCGAGTATGCGCAGGTGCGCTCGGAATCGGAGGAAACCGGCCGGATTTCCGCGCCCCAAGACGAGGACTAAACCCTGTCCGCCGAGCGCCGGACTGCTCGGAACGGCATTTTTGATTTCCAGTAAATCTACTGTACGATAGTAGATATCCTGCGATGCCCGCCGGGGCCGTCAACATGAACCACGAGCCGACAATGGAATTTCTGCCCGAACCCGCGTTTCCGGTGGCGGAATTCGAAGGCAGGCTGGACGCTCTAAACGAAAAGATCCTCTCCGGCGGCCTGGACGCGATGGTGATCCATATTCCGGAAAACATCAATTACATTTCCGGATGGCACACTCCAGGCTATTACTACCCGCAAATGCTGATCGTAAAGCCGGGATCCAGGCCCGTCATCATCCTGCGCGCGCTCGAGGCCCTGGGATTGCCGGTACGATCCTGGTTCCGGCAAGACCAGTTGATGGCCTATCAGGACAACGAGTCGCCTGTCGGCGAACTCGTCGAAGCGCTGAAGCGGCTTGAGCTCACCCGTTCCAGGGTCGGGCTGGAAACACACGGCTGGTTCTTCACCGTCGACATGAATCGGGAGCTTGCGGACAGGCTGCCGGACATGAAGTTGGAGCCCAGCGGCTGGCTTGTGGAGTCGCTGAGGCGGAAGAAGTCCCCCGCCGAGATCGAGCAGATACGCAGGGCCTGCCGAATTGCGGAGATCGGTATCCGGGCGGGAATCGACAATTTCCGGGCCGGCATGACGGAAGCTGAGCTGGCCGGCCACATTCACCACGCGATGGTGTCGTCCGGATGCGAATACGTGGGATTGCCGATATTCGTCATGTCCGGACACCGGCAGCTCGCGCCGCATTCGGTCTGGTCCAGCGAGAAGAGGATCGTGCCGGGCGAAAATATCTTTCTGGAGGTGGCCGGCTCGGTGAACCGGTACGCGGGCGCGTTGTTCCGGACCCTGGTGGTAGGCCCTCCAACGCAGCGTAATATCGAGAACATGGCGATTGCCGAAGCGATGCTCGAAGCGGCGATGGCGGCGATCCGCCCCGGAACCACGTCCAACTGCGTCAACCAGGCGGTAAAACGCATTGCCGACAGGAACGGGATCATGCTGCGCAAACGCGCCGGGTATTCGATGGGCATCAATTTTGCGCCGGACTGGGGCGAGGGCAGTTTCCTCACGCTTCAGGACGGCGATCAGACTGTCCTGGAGCCGGGAATGGTGTTTCACTTGCCGCAGGCCGTGCGCCGTGCCGGCGAACCGCTGGTGGCGAGCAGCGAAACGGTTTTCGTAACGGAGTCGGGGTGCGGGCAGTTGACTCAATTCGCGCGCGGCCTGATCGAAGTCTGACGATGTTGCGGCCCGACGCTAAAGCCGCCGCCGTAGGCAACGCCGTGGACCAGGACCGCCTCTGGGACCTGCTGATGCGCCTGGCCGAGATCGGGGCCCTCGAGAACGGCGGCGTCAATCGGCAGGCCCTGACGGAACTCGATACCGAAGCGAAGAATTTCGTCATTGAATGGGCCCGGGCTCGCGGCTTTTCCGCCTTTCAGGACGATGCAGCCAACCTGTTCGTTCGCATGCCGGGCGCCGCCGCGTCGCAGGACCCCCTTATCGTCGGCTCTCACCTGGACAGCCAGCCCACCGGCGGCAAGTTCGACGGGGCGTTCGGAGTGCTGGCGGGCCTCGAGGTGCTGGAATCGATCCGTCAACAGGGTCTGACGCCGGAAAGACCGATCGAGGTCGCCGCCTGGACCAACGAAGAGGCCAGCCGCTTCCTACCCGGAGCCACCGGCTCCAGCGCCTTTGCCGGCACCCGCGAACTGAGCGCGGTGCTTGACAACCGGACTGTCGACGGCGCCCGGGTGGGCGATGAGCTGGCCGCTTCCATCGCTGCGACCCGCGCGGAGCTGCGTCCGATTCACTCGGTGCGCCCGTGCGCGTCGCTTGAGATCCATA
The DNA here is from genome assembly GCA_009838035.1 of Gammaproteobacteria bacterium. NCBI lineage: Bacteria > Pseudomonadati > Pseudomonadota > Gammaproteobacteria > Gammaproteobacteria bacterium. Next base: position 139,388 of record VXSK01000028.1, on the reverse strand, counting down.
TCGAGCAGGGCCCCATCCTCGAGCAGGCGGGCCTGCCCGTCGGCATCGTGAAAGGCATCCAGGGCGTAAGAAGGATCCAGGTCGAGATCCTTGGGGAAACGGCGCATGCCGGCACGACTCCGCAGGCGCTGCGCAAGGACGCCCTGGATGGCGCCGCCCGGATCATGGTGAGCTTGCGGTCTTTGACGAAAGACGACGATGACATCCTGCGACTGACCTTCGGCAGGATCGACAGCTTTCCGAACTCGCCGGGCACCGTAACCGACAAGGTGCGCCTGACCATCGACCTGCGGCACCCCGACAAGGCGGTAATGGACAAGGTGGAGGGACTGATCCGGGAAGTGGCCCCGGCTCAGGCGCACCCTTGCCGTACCGAGGTAAGGGTGCTCTCGACAGTGGATCCGATAGCCTTCGATCCTTCAATCATCGGCCTGCTGGAAAACTGCGCAAACATGATGAACGCTTCCGGCCCGCTGATGCTGTCCGGCGCCGGCCACGACTCGCTGCACCTCGGCAGGATCTGCCCCACCGGAATGGTATTCGTCGCCTGCGAGGGCGGAATAAGCCATCACGAGGCCGAAAACGCAAAGCCGTTCGACCTTGCCCTGGGTACCCGCGTGCTGGCAGCGGCCGCATGGACGCTGGCCAATCGCTGATTTTCGGGCTCATTTACCTTAGTAACGAACTCGCTTCGCGAAGAATTCTCTAAATTCCAAAAAACTCGCCAATTCCGAACGAATACCTTAATGTCTCCTTGTAGTATATTTCCAATATGAACAAAGAAATGATCACAATTGTCAGCACCGGGCTCGGGGTAACTGTGACACTTCTTATCGCAATCTGGATGACTTGGGCAGATACCAACCAAAGACTGGTATCTGTTGAGACCCGTTTAGCGAGAGTTGAGGGTCTCCTGATTGCTCGCGGCGAAATGCCGCCGCCTGTATCTCAAAACGCAAGTTAACAAATCCAACTAAGACCAGGGCGTGTTAACGCTATGCGGCGCAGGTAGCCCACGCCGATACCCTTTCAGACGACGCTGAACTTTTCCTTGAGGCAAATGTCTTCGCTCGACGCGCCGACCTGAATCTCGTACGCACCGGCCTCGACCACCCGGTTAAGCGAGCGGTCGTGAAAGGCCAGCTCCCGGATTGGCAACCGGAACTTGACCGTAGTTTCCTCGCCGGCCTTCAGGTGCAAGCGGGCAAATCGCTTCAGTTCCTTAACCGGCCGTACGACGCTGGCGATTTCATCACGCACGTATAGCTGCGCCACTTCATCGCCATCGCGCCTTCCTGCGTTGCGCACCTCGAAGGCTATGCCGAGAGTTTCGTCGCGGCCGATCCGCTCCGCGCTCAGCCGCAGTCCGCCGTAAACGAACTGCGTGTAACTCAGGCCATGCCCGAAGGGATAAAGCGGGCGGTTGGAACCGAAGATGTAGTCCCATTTGGAAGAAGCGGAGTGGCGGTTGTAGTGCACCGGGACCTGGCCCGTTTCGCGAGGCAGGGTGACCGGCAGTCGGCCCGCGGGATTGAGCGCGCCGAACAGCGCCCGGGCAATCGGCCCTCCCCCCTGCTTCCCGGGCAGCCAGCACCAGAGTATGGCCGACGCGTGCCTTTCGACATTTCCCAGCGCCAGCGGACGGCCGTCCACAACCACCAGCACCATGGGTTTACCGGTAGCGGCAAGTTCACGGACGAGTTGCTCCTGCACGCCGGGAAGGCCCAGCTCCGCGCGGTCCCGCCCTTCCCCGGAGGTATCGCCATGCTCCGAATAACCGCGCAATACGGGTTCGCTTCCCGAACGCCCGCCCACGGCCAGAACAACGGCATCGGAGCGCTCTGCGACACGAACGGCCGGCTCTATCCCGCTTGAGTCCTCGCCCCCGATGTCGCAGCCCGGGGAGAAATTCAGCCTTATGCCAGGTCCGGCAACGTCCTCGAGACCCTTGAGAATGCTGGTCCCTTCGGACAGCCCCACCGGAACGCCATAGGCCGCTTCGAAGGCGTAGTCGCCCAGCAGATTGCGCACGCTGTGGGCATTCGGTCCGATAACGGCCAGCGAGGCCAGCTTCCCGCCCAATGGCAGCACCCCATCGTTCTTCAGCAATACCAGGGATTCGCCGGCTGCCCGCGCGGACAGCGAGCGATGGCTTGCGCTGTCGATGACCGACAGGTCCACTGACGGTTGCCGGGAGGGGGCAGCATCCAGCAAGCCCAGCCGTTCCTTCGCGGCAAGCACGCGCATTGCGGCGCGATCGATCAATTCCACGCTTACCCGGCCCGACTTCACCGCGGACGCAAGCGGTTCCCCGAAACAGTCGGCCGCAGGCAGCTCCACATCGATTCCGGCCTCCAGCGCCTGGCGCGCCGCCTCGGCCTTGTCCACGGCCGTGAAATGCATGCGCCGCAGCTGGTCCACGGCCTCGTAGTCCGAAACGACGATTCCGCCGAATCCCCACTCCTCACGCAGTATCGACGTCAGAAGCTCGGCGGAACCCGCGCAGGGTATGCCGTCGATGTCGTGGTAGGCGTTCATCACCGAAAGCACTTCCGTTTCCTTCACGACCCTTTCGAAGGGAACCATGAAACAGTCCCGCAGCTCGCGGGGCCCGGCGGACACGGGCGCCTCGTTGCGGCCGCCCTCCGACGAGCCGTGGGCCACGAAATGCTTCAGCGTGGCGCCGATGCCGGTGCGCAGGTCGTCGCCCTGCAAGCCGCGAACGACAGCCAGTCCCATGCAAGCGGCCAGATACGGGTCCTCGCCGAAAGTCTCTTCGCAGCGGCCCCATCGCGGGTCGCGTACCAGGTCGAGCACCGGTCCGAGGGCCTGGTGCGTTCCCACGGCCCGCATTTCCTTGCGGATGGCCGCGCCGATCCGCTCCACCAGGTCCGGATTCCAGGCGCTTGCCAGGCCTATGGCCTGGGGGAAGGACGTGGTTCCCCGCGCCTGAAAGCCGCACAGGCACTCTTCGTGAAGAATCGCCGGCACGCCCAGCCGCGTGTTGTGCCGGAGATAGTCCTGTATCGCATCGGCGACGGCGGCCGCCTCGCGAACCGGCAGTCCGCCGACTCCGGCCACGCGCGAAACCTGTCCGATGCCTTCGGCAAGGTGCTGGCCGGCTTTTTCTTCCGAAAACCTACCGTCCTCAAGAAGGTCCGTTACCCAAATCGCGCACAACTGGGCGATCTTCTCCGCAAGGGTCATGCGTGCCAGCAATTCGGCACACCGAGCCGATTCGGCTGTCGACGGTGGTGTTCGGTCCCGGCCGCTCATGGCCGGCGCCCGCCGGCAACGCCGAACCGGTAGACGATTTCCGAACGATAGGGCTCGCCGGGTTCCAGGACACAGTTCGGAAAGCCCGCGCGGTTCGGCGCCGCGGGAAAGTTCTGCGCTTCCAGGCAGAAACCGTGGTGCCGTTCCATTGCAATGCCCTGCTTGCCTGTTCCCGCGTCATCCAGGTGATTGCCGGTGTAGAAGTGCACCCCCGGCTGGTTCGAAAACAGTTGCATTGTCCTGCCCGTCTTGGGTTCGGTAACCATCGCCACCGCATTGAGCATGCCTGCATCATGCGAATCCACGGCGAAATTGTGGTCGAAGCCCGATCCGAACCTCAGTTGCTCGTCGTCCTGCAACATGGCCTCTCCGATACGCCGCGCACTGCGAAAGTCCATGGGCGTGCCCCGCACGCTGCGGAGTTCGCCGGTAGGAATCAGTTGCTCGTCAACCGGGGTGAAACGGCTGGCGCGCAATTGAAGTCGATGATCGGTGATCGGTCCTGCGTGCGCGCCGGCCAGATTGAAGTACATATGGCTGCTCAGGTTCACGACGGTGGTCTTGTCCGAGACCGCGGTCAGTTCGATCACCAGCACGGTCTCTTCTTCGATCGCATACTTTGCCTGAACCTCCAGGGTCCCCGGGAAACCGCCCTCCCCGTTTGCCGAAACGCGGGACAGAATAAGACTGTGTTTGCCGTGATCCACAATATTCCAGACCCGGCCATGAAAGCCCGGGCTGCCTCCATGCAGGCAATGGCAGCCTTCGTTCGGATCCAGCTCGTAGCTGACGCCTCTGAGTTCGAACCGCGAATTTTCTATGCGGTTTGCGTATCGTCCGATCAGGGCGCCCAGGTAGTGCTCCGGATTGGACAGGTACCCCTCCAGATTTGCATAACCAAGGACAACGTCCGCCATGGCGCCATGCCGATCAGGCGCCATCAACGCCACGACCCGGCCCCCGAAGTTGGTGATCGCGGCCCGAATTCCGTGTCGGTCTCCAATTTCGAACAGCGCCACCCCGCCATCGTGCGCTCGTCTTGTCATGAGCGAGCTACTCTACTGGACACTGCTACCATGACGGATATGAAGTCCGGAAACTTCCGCGGCGATAACGCGGCACAGGCCGCAGGACTGCCGGCTTGATCCGCAAACCCTGGTTCGCCATCGTTTTCTGCGCCCTGGTCGCGGTTGCGGGATGGTCGAGCCTCAACCTCGACAAGCGCTCGCCGAATGCGGATGGCGCCACCACGGTCCACTGGGTGTTCGCCGAGCGAAACCCCAGGATCATCGCTTTCTACGATGAGGTCATCGCTGATTTCGAGGCGCGCAATCCGGGCGTGGAGGTCAAATACCGGTATCTCGCCCGGATGAGCCAGCGGCTGCCGACCCTGATCGCATCGCCCACCAAGCCGGACATCCTGTTCACTCAGGGCGCAGGCCTGTTGCAGCAGCTCTACGATATCGGGGCGGTGCGCGACTTGAGCGCCGAGATGCTGCGCGACGGTTGGTCCGACAGCTTCGTGCCCGCCGCGCTGGACAACTTCACCTACGACGGCGCCATCATCGGCGTGCCGCACCACATCACCAAGGTGGACTTCTATTACAACAAGGACCTGTTCCGGCAAGCCGGAATCGACGCCGGTTCGGTGGAAACCTGGGACGATTTTCTCCAGGCGGTTGCCGCGCTGCGGGCGTTCGGCGTGACACCGATCGCGGCGGGTCCGGCGGACCCCTGGACCGTGGGGTCCTATTTCGGAATGGCCGCCACGCGCGTATGCGGGAAAGAGGCGTTTCGGCACGCAATGCAGGGCCGGGGCCAGGGTTTTCTGATGCCCTGCATGATCGAGGCCGCGGGAATGGTCAGGCAGCTGGCGGAGGCGGATTCCTTTCAGCAGGGATTCGCGGCCTCCAAGTATCCCAAGGCGACCGGCCTGTTCGGGGACGGCAAGGCCGCAATGGTTATGGCCTACAGCGCCACCACGCCGAGCGAACAGAAAAAGAACGCCTCCGACGGCATTGGTCTTGCAACCGGGACGATCGGTTTCTTTTCCATGCCTGTAGTGCCCGGCAGGCCAGGCAGCAGAACGGACATCTACGGTGCGGTAGGCGGCTGGGCGCTCACCACGGGGTCGTCCGATGCAGCCCTGGAATTCCTGAGGTTTCTCACGAACCGGTCCAACCAGCGGAGGCTTGCCGAACTCGGACTGAACATTCCGGTGCACGTGGCCGCGGGAAGCAGTGTCACCGATCCGATGTTGCGCGCCGCCGCAAACGAAGTCAGCCAATCGGGATGGTTTCAGACGTTTATCGAAAACGCCATGCCGGCGGCGGTCGGTCAGACAATGCACGATGTAACGGTTGACCTGCTCAACAGCCGCATTGAACCCGAAGAGGCGATGAGAAAACTGCAGGCGGTGGCGGAGCTGGGGTAGCCCGGGGCCTGTTAACACGGCGCAAGCGCGGCCGTCGCCGCCTCGATACGGCGGCAGCCTTCCACGAGGTCGTCCTCCGCGTAGGCGTAGGACAGGCGGAAGTGACCTCCCAACCCGAAGGTGCGGCCGGGGACGATGGCTACCCTGGCGGAATCGAGTATGTAACCGCAGTAGTCCGAATCGTCGGCAATGGTCGTCCCGTCCGGCGCGCTCAGCCCGTAGGTCGCCCGGCAATCCGGAAATATGTAAAAGGCGCCGCCCGGCACGCGGCATGACACCGCTTCAATGGCGTTGATCGCGCTCACCACCAGGTCCCGGCGGCGGCGAAAGGATTCACAACGCTCCCCGAGCAGCTCCTGCGGGCCGGAGAGCGCCGCGCGGGCCGCGATCTGGGACACGACGGATGCGGGAGAAGTCGACTGGCCCTGCACTGCCACCATCGCGCGGATCAGCTCCACAGGCCCGATTCCCCATCCGATGCGCCACCCGATCATGGCGTACGATTTCGATACGCCGTTGACGATCAGCGTGCGGTCCGAAAGGTCGGGCGCCGCCACGCGGAACGAGCAGAAAGGCTCGTAGGAAATATGCTGGTAAATCTCGTCGGCCATCACCCAAACCTGCGCAAATTCCCGCAGGACTTCCGCGAGGGCTTCGAGTTCGGCGCGCGAGTACACCTTTCCCGACGGATTGCCCGGCGAGTTCAGCACCAGCCACCTCGTCTTCGGCGTAATGGCGCTGCGCAGGCGTCCCGGCGTGAGCGTCAGTTCCGCGCCGCAATCCACCCGCACAGCTTTCCCGCCCACCAGCCCGACAATGTCCGCGTAGTTTGTCCAGTACGGAGCCGGCAGGATGACCTCGTCGCCCGGATCCAGCGTTGCCAGAAACGCATTGAACAGGACCTGTTTTGCGCCGGTGGAGACGATCACTTCCGCCGGGTTCGCCGAGAATCCGGTTTGCGCCCCGGCATCGTCGCAGATGGCCTGGCGCAGTTCAGGCAGCCCCTGCGTGGGCGGATAGCGGATCGCGCCCTGCCTCATGGCGGCGCAAGTCTGCTCGATTACATGCGGCGGCGTCGAAAAATCGGGCTCTCCGGTGCCGAAACTGAGCACGTCCTCGCCCGCGGCCCTCATGGCCCTGGCCTTCTCGGAAATGCGCACGATTTCCGAAAGCTCAAGCGAGCCTGCCCTCGCCGAGCGTCGAAACGTTGCCGAAGCCGCGCGCGCCATCATCCGCCGCTACGGGTTGCGTTCGCTTCGCCACCGCCGAATTCCCGGCAAACCTTCTCGAACGCGCCGATTCGGGCTTCTCCGTCGCAATAGGACGTCACGATGCGGAACAGATCGCCCTTGGCGTCGGGCCAATCGCGCAAGTGAATGCCCTCGGACTTCAATCGGCGCTGGAAATCTGCAGGCAGGCGAGGAAAAAGCTCGTTCGCCTGTACCGGATCGTTCAGTTCGACGCCCTTTACCGATGCCAGGGCCGCCGCCAGCCGCTCCGCGTTGGCGTTCGCGGCCCGCGCATTGGCGACCCACAAGCCGTCTTCCAGGTAGGCCAGCAACTGTGCCGACATGAAGCGCATCTTCGAGTGCAGGAAGCCGGCGCGCTTGTGTATGAACCGCGCCTTTTCCGCCAGTTCCGCGTCGAACAGCACGACCGCGTCCGCATTCATCGTGCCGTTCTTGGTCGCCCCGAACGACACCGCATCCACACCCGCCTTCCAGGACATTTCCGCCGGCGTGGCATCCAGGCTCACCATGGCGTTGGCGAACCGCGCGCCATCCATGTGGACCTTCAATCCGGCCGCATGCGCCAGGCCGCTGATCGCCGCGATTTCCTCAAGCGCATATACGGTGCCGCGTTCCGTGGCCTGCGTAAGGCTGACCGCCGCCGGCAGGAGCTGATGCACGGTGCGCCGGGCGTGGCCATGCAGCGCGGACTCGAACGTGGATGCCGCCAGCTTGTTGTGCGGGCCCTCAAGCAACGCCAGCCGGGCCCCCAGTGTGAAAAACTCCGGGGCGCCGCATTCCGTGGTGACGATATGCGCATTGCGGTGCGCGAAGATCAATCCGTGCGGCGGCGCCAACGCGCCCAGGGCGAGGCCGTTCGCCGCGGTACCGGTCGGTACCGGGAACACGAAACACTCGCGTTCGAATACTTCTGAAAACGCGGAATCGATGCGCCGCGTAAACCGTTCCATTCCGTACGGCGGCACGAAGCCCCGGTTGCAGGCGACCAGGGCCTCCAGGATCCGCGGGTGGACGCCGGCAGCATTGTCGGAATAGAAATCGAACCCCTCCGAAGCGGAGGCGACGTCCTGCTTGAGCAAGTCCGCGAGCACGTCAGGGCCTGTCAGCACGATGCGCCGCCGCTCTGTTGCGTCGGTCTGCCGGCGCCGGGGATGCGGCCTCAATCACAGTGGAATACCTCCTCCATGGCCGCCCACCACTCGCCTTCCGCGCGGGTTTCCAGCCCTTCCTGGCAGGGATCGGTGAGTTTCCACCAGCGCCGGGTTTCCTCGTCGCGGTCCATTCTGGCCATGTCCGCCTCGAAATCGTTCCCGTGATACTCGAAGTACCCGAACAGCAGGTTTTCCGGTTCGCGCAGGAAGATGCTGTAGTTGCGAATGTTGCATTGCCGGATCTTCTCCAGCACCCCGGGCCAGGCGTTGGCGTGAAGCGCCTTGTACTCGGCGATTTTCTCCGGCCGTATGCGGATGATCCATCCCATTCGCTGCATGTTGCGCTTCCTCCAAACACCAGTCTCGTGGCTAGATCCTGTTGCCGGTGGCGGCGTCGAACAGGTGGATCCGCCGGGGCGCCACATGGATCCGATCGCCGCGCCTGAACCTTGCGGAGCTTCGCGACATTGACGATCCGACAGTCCCGGGCAGCGGGTCCCGATAGCTCGCGTTGAACGTTTGTCCGCCGAACCGCAGATCCAGGAAGACCTCGGCCCCGGTGATTTCGGCGCCCGCCACCGTGGCGCCGATCCCTTCGCCGCCATCGTCGACGAACTCGAAATGCTTCGGCCGGATACCCAGCATGACCTCCCGGCCGCTGTGCCGATCGGCCCAGGCCGGAAGCGGGATCCTGCCGTTGGCGCCGGACACGAAGCAGTTACCGTCGATTCGGCCTTCGAATATATTCATTCCCTGCGTGCCGATGAATTGGGCGACGAACAGGTTGGCGGGCCGGTCATAGAGTTCCATCGGCTCCCCGATCTGCTCCGTGCGGCCTTCGTTGAGCACCAGGATCCGGTCGGCCATGGTCATGGCTTCCAGTTGATCATGCGTTACATAAACCGTCGTGTTGCCGATCTCGCGGTGCAGCTCGCGCAATTCCGTCCTCATCTGACCGCGCAACTTGGCGTCCAGATTGGAAAGCGGCTCGTCGAACAGGAAAATCGCCGGATTACGCACGATCGCCCGGCCCATGGCCACCCGTTGGCACTGCCCTCCGGACAATTGCCGCGGCAACCGGTCGAGGTAATCGGAAAGGCCGAGCAGTTCGGCGGCCCGCCCCACTTTCTCGTCAATCTCCTGCCGCCCGGCGCGCCGCATCCTGAGCGAAAAGGCCATGTTTTCCGCCACGCTGAGGTGCGGGTACAGCGCGTACGACTGGAATACCATCGCGACGTCCCGCTCCTTGGGCGGAACATCGTTGACGACCCGGTCATTGATGCTGATTTCGCCGCCGGTTACCGGTTCCAGCCCGGCAATCATCCGCAGCAGTGTGGACTTGCCGCAACCGGATGGTCCCACAAGCACCAGAAACGTGCCCCTGGGCACCGACACGGTAACGTCCCGGATGACTTCAACATCATCATAGGACTTGCAGACGTTCTTCAGCGTCAGACTGGCCAATCGGGTCCCTCTTTCATGTGTCTTGAAAGCACTCAGGTCAGCGCGAACAGCCGACCGTAGTCGGCGGTCCGCACGCGGGCCCCGGCCAGCCTGATCGCTTCCCATATTGTGACCTGATTGGCCGTGAGTACGGGCAGATCGAGTTCGGCCTCCAGCCGGCGCATGACCTCGAAGGCCGCCATGGCCGTATCCGGTATCAGCAGGGCCTCGGCGCCGGAGCAGTCCATCGACAGCGCCTTTTCAATCAGCAGGTCCGGCCCAAGGTCGAAAGCGTCCTCCCCTCTTTCCGTGTTCAGGTGAATGGCGTCGCCCACCGCGATCCCGGCTTCGCCCAGAAAACCACGAAAGGCTTCGGTGACTTCCGCCGGATAGCTGGCGAGAACCGCCACACGGCGTATGCCCAGGGCCCGGATGGCCGCGGCATAGGCCAGCGCGGTACTGCTGACCGGAGCGCCCAGGATCTCGGCAAGCCCGGCAGCCTGGTCTTTCGACCACTGCATCCCGCCGATAAAGCTGGCGCTGGTTGTGGCCCAGACCGCTGCATGAACGCGCAGGGGCTTCATCGAACGCGTCGGGTAACTCAGGTTCTCGATCGATCCGATCGCGTAGAGGGGATCGGGATAGTGGGTCTTGTCGCCTCCGTAGGCATGCATGCCGCCGATCAGGTAGCACAACAGGTTGTGGTTGAAATATTCCGCGAAGTGGTAGTACTCGAAGGCGCTTCCGCCGCGTGGATACAGGAAACCCAGTCGCGGCCGCTCCGCCATCGGAACGCCCGTGTTCGGCGTTATCACGTCCGTATACATCGCCGTGGGGTTCCTCCGTCAGCCCAACTGACGTTCCGCGTCCTCCTTCGAGTACGAACGCAGGTTGTCGACGATGGGCGCGATATGGCCTCCTTCTCCGGTCTCGGCGAAAAGGCCGAACCGGCCCTGCGAGCGCTCCTGGAAATATCGTTTCAGCGTCATCCGGGTCTGGTAGTCCAGCAGGTCCTCCCACGGCGTCGCGCCAGCGTCGAAAAACCTCCAGTTTTCCCGGTCCGCCAGGTCCGGCTTTGCCGACAGCTCGCCGCGGTACAACAGCAGCGTGCATTCCCGGTGCCGTATTTCGTCAACGGAATACAGGAAACTGATGGTCGTGGGGGCGCCTGCTTCGGCCAGCCGTTCGCGCAGACCCCCGAGGGGCAGCCCGCCCGCATCGCCCGGCGCCTCGGGAAACGACCACTTGCCGCCCTCCCCGGCACGGCACAGCAGAACGCGGCCGCCGTGGTCCACGATCACGCTGAATACGGTCTGCCCGCGCGTCTGGGACGCGCTCTGCTCGTCCGAAACATTGAAGAAACCGCCGCGGAAATAGCCCAGCGGCAACGCGGAGCCCTCGGCCATATCCACCACCTTGCCGATCACCACGTCATGATCACCGGCGGCCACGATGTCGCTGAGCCTGCAATCCAGCCACGCGACCGAATCGGCGAAGATGGGCGCGCCCGTGGCCGCGCGTTGGGTCTGAACGCTATCGAACTTGTCCGCGGCGTTGGTTGCGAAGCGTATCGACAGCTCCCTTTGCGCTTCGCTGGCGATATTCACGGCAAACACCTCGCTTTGCCTGAGCGCGGCCAGGCTTCTCGACCGGCGCTCAACACAAACCAGCACCAGCGGCGGCGCCAGCGATACCGAGGTGAAGCTGTTGGCCGTCAGGCCGTGCAGACACCCTTGCGAATCCAGGGTCGTGACAATCGTGACGCCCGTGGCGAAACTGCCGACGACTCTGCGGAAGAACGCGGGATCGACCGATGCGTGACCGGTGGCCCCCGTCAACGCCCGGTCCCCCATATTTCAGGCGCCCGGCCCGATGGCATTCCGCAGGTCCACCGTGCGCGCGGGCGTCTTTCCGGCAAGAAATTCGCGCACGTTTTCCATGGCGAATTCAATCATGCGCTCACGCATTCCCAGCACGTTCGAGGCCATGTCGGGGGTGCCCACCACGCGCGGCAGCCGGTGCACCGCCAGCCGCGAAGGAACGTTGTAGTGATAGCCCGCGGGAGATGCGTCGGCATAGTCCCACCACACGTCGGCGGCAAAACCGCCCAGGTCGCCCCGGGTCAGGGCCTGGTGGACCGCCGACTCGTTGACCACCATGCCGCGGCCCACGTTCACCAGCAGGGCGCCGGGCTTCAGGACCGCAAACTGCTCATGCCCCATCAACCCGCGGGTCCGGGGAGTGAGGGGCAGAGCCAGGATTACGGCATCGGCCGCTTCCAGTACGGAATTGAGCCTGTCGGCGCCCACGAGTTCGTCCACGGCGTCCACCTGCCGGGAAACATCGCGCCTGACGCCGACGGTCTTCATCCCGAAGGCGCGGCACCTTGCGGCAATAAGTGTCCCGATACGCCCCAAACCGACGATCGCGGCGACCTTCCCGGCAAGCTGGACGCTGGCCGTTTCCGGCGTCAGATCGACCCAGTCGACGCGCCGCACCGACCGGTCGTGCTCCGCGATTCGTTTGGCGAGCGCCAGCAGCAGCGCCATGGCGTGCTCGGCCACCGCCACGGAATTGACGCCGCCGGCGTTGGCGAGCGTCACTCCGCGTTTGAGAAACAGCGCCAGATCGTAGCGGTCGTAACCGGTATGGGCGGACGAAACCAGCTTCAGCTTGCGGGCTTCAACGAAGACCTGGCGGGGAAAGTTCCAGCCGACGATGATTTCAGCCTCGCGGCCCAGGCGGACCAGTTCCGCCGGGTCCGCGTCATAGTCGCCCTGGTCCGGTGAATGTTCGGGCACCAGGAATTCGCAGCCGGACGGAGCCAGCGTGCGGATCCACTCCAGCTGCTCCGCAGCCTTCTGCCAACCCAGCAGGATCGCTGTCATCCTGTTCCTACCACGCAAGCGCTCCGCCGTCCACTGGAATCACCGCTCCAGTCACGTAGCTTCCCGCATCCGAAGCGAGAAACAGCGCCGCGCCCACGATCTCGTGCAATTCGCCCGCGCGTCCCCGGGGCAGCATCTTCATGAAGTCCGCGTTGACATCCGGCTCCTTCTCGGTCTCGGCCCGAATGGTCTCCGTCATGAACAGCCCGGGCGCGATGGAATTGACCCGCACGCCGTGCGGCCCCCACTCCACGCCCAGGCTCTTGGCGATCTGAATTTCCATGGCCTTGCTCACCTGGTAGCCGACGCTACCCGGCTTGCCCACCATACCCCCGATCGATGAAAGATTGACGATGGCGCCGCCGTTTTCCTGCTCCAGCATCACCCGTCCAACCGCCTGGGTGCAGAGAAAGGTTCCGCCGGCGTTCACGCTGATCACCTCGTCCCAAAGCTCCATCGGATAGCTCACGGCGGGCGACCGTCCGCCTATACCCGCGCAGTGAATCAGCGCGTCGATGCGCCCCGACACGCCCAGCGCGGCGCTCACCAGGGCATCCACCTGCTCGGGAACGGACACGTCCGTGGGACAGGGCAGAACGCTGGCGGCCGCGGGCTCGAGTTTCGCCGCAACCTTGCGCAGGCCGGGGGCGTTCCTGTCCGCTATGACCAGATCGGCGCCGAAGTCCGCCAGGGCCAGGGAAATTTCCCTGCCCAGTCCGCTCGCGGCGCCGGTCACGATGACCGTCTTGCCGCCAAAGTCGAAAAGCGCCCTGTACCTGCCGTTCATGTCCCTTTCCCATGCACCTTCGCCACGACTCCCTCAACTGGCGATGTAGCCGCCATCCGTTGCTATCAGGTTGCCGGTCACCATGCTGCTGGCGTCCGAGGCAAGAAAGAGTATCGCGCCCACGACCTCCTCCGGCTGCGCCCTGCGGCCCATCGGCACTCGCCGCAGGCGTTCCGCGAAATACTCCGGCTCCCGCGCTTCTTCCTGCTGGTTTTGCGGCGTATCCACGGATCCGGGTGCAATCGAATTGACCCGCACGTTGTACGGCGCCCACTCGACTCCCAGGCTGCGGGACATCTGACCCAGTCCCGCCTTGCTGACCTGGTAACCCACGCTGCCCGGCCATCCGACGGCAGCGGCGCAGGAAGCGATATTGATGATCGAACCCTTTCTCCGCGCAATCATCCCGGGCGCCACCGCCCTGGCGCACAGAAAGCTGCCGCGCGTATTGATGTGTATGACCTTCCGCCACAGTTCCAGCGGATAGTCCCTGGCCACGCCGCGTGCGCCTATACCGGCGCAATTGACGAGCACATCCACGTGGCCGGACACGCTTTCGGCTGTTTCCGCCATCTGAGCAACCTGCTCCTGGTCCGAAATGTCGGCCACTGCGCCGGTCACGCGGTAACCCTCGGCCCGCATTGCGGCCACGGCCTCGTCCAGGCCGCCGGAATTCACGTCCGCGGCCACGACGTGGGCGCCGGCGTCGGCAAGCCCGTAGGCGGCGCGCAGGCCCATGCCGCTGGCTGCGCCGGTCACCAGCGCCACCCGGTTATCGAGCCTGAATAGATCCGTGGAGTATTGGCCCGCCATGCGTCAGAAACTGCTCCTTACAGCGCCGACTTTTACAGTATATCTGTTCACTTGCAGCAACTTAAGAGTATGGCCGACTCCTGTCAAGCAGGACGGCCGCCCACGGTTGAGACGATCAGTTGCACCGAACGCCTCACGATTTCACGGCGCCTGAGGTGAGGCCCGAGATGACGTGCCGCTGCGCGGCCAGGAACACAACGATCATCGGCAGCATGGTGAGCGTCACGAAGGCGCAGATCATCTGCCAGTCCGATCCCCGCTCATCGGTATAGTCCATCAGGCCCAGCGGCCATGTAAAGAGTTCGGGAGTGCTCAGAAGGACCATCGGCAAAAAGTAGGTGTTCCAGCTTGCCACGAAGTTTATGATCGCAACGGTTGCGATGATCGGCCCCGACAGCGGCAATACGATCTCCCAGTAGAACCGGAAGTAGCCGCAACCGTCCACGAAGGCCGCGTCGAACAGCTCCCCGGGCAGGTTCCTGAAGTAATTGGCGAACAGGACCACGGCCACCGAAATGCCGCCGGCAACCTTGGGCAGCACCAGACCGATATGGCTGTCCATGAGCCCCAGGTCGCGAATGAGGATGAAGAGCGGAAGAATGGCCGTTGCGGTGGGAAACATCAGGCCCATGACCACGTACCCGAGCAGGAACTTCGAGCCGAAGAAGCGCAGTTGCGAAAACGCGAACGCGGCCATGGACGCGACCAGGATCGTGAACACGACCGCAAGGAAGGCCACTACCAGCGAATTCCTGAGCATGACCCAGTAATCCGCGCTCAGCAGGATGTCGCCGTAATTGCTCCAGACCCAGGCGCTGGGCAGGCCCAGCGGATTGACCCTTAAGTCCCCCAGCGTCTTGAAGCCTCCGAGCACGGTCGCCACCAGCGGCACCAGCACGACCAGCGCGAACACGGAGAGCACCGCATAGACCAGCACGCGGCCCACATCGACGCGCCGGCCCGGTGCGCGCCCTGCCGCTGCGGAATCCCGGACGGTAATCGGATTCCCTTCAGGCATATCGGCCGCTCAACTTCCGGTAGGTCGCAGAGAACGCCAGGGTGATGAAGAAGATGACCACGCCGATGGCGGAGCCGAATCCGATCCGCATGCTCGCGATGCCGTCGGCGTACAGGTAGTGCACCATGGTTGAGGTGGACCGGGAGGGCCCGCCTGTGGTCATGGCCATGATCATGTCGAAGGCCTGGATGGAACTGATCACCACGAAGAACCCGGAAAGCGCGATGGTGGGGGCCAGCAACGGGATGGTGATTCTCGTCAGCTTCTGGAACGGGCCCGCGCCGTCGATCTCGGCGGCCTCATAGAGCGAATGGTCGATCTGCTGCAGTCCGGCCACGAACAGGATGAGGTGGAAGCCGAAACTCTTCCACACCATCACCACCGCCACTGCCGTAAGCGCCAGTTGCGGATTGGCCAGCACATAGGCTTCGTCCAGTCCGAACAGGCTGATTTCCGAAAGCACTCCGTAGTCTCCGTCGAGCAGGTAGCGCCAGATCAGACCGGCGGTCAGGTCGGCGAGCACGTACGGCAGGAAGAAAATCAGCCGGAACGTGATCGCGAACGGGATCCTGCGGGCGATCACCACCGACAGCCCCAGCGCGACGGGCACCACCGTGGCCATCATGAAGACAATCAGGTAGAGATTGTTGCCGAAGGCCTTCCAGAACAGGGGATCGTTCAGAACGCTGACGAAATTGCGAAATCCGGTGAAATCGGTGGGCCAGCCGAATCCGTTCCAGTCAAAGAAACTGAACATCGCGGCCTGCGCCACGGGCCAGACCATGAAAACGGTGTAGATGAGCAGGCCGGGGCAAAGAAACAGCGTGACCAGCGCGGCGGTCGACCGCTGCGGAATCCCCGGCGCGAACGGGCCTGTAACTGCTGTTTTCATTTGAATTGCATCAAGACGGTAGTGTCTCCTGCGCTTGAAGACAAGATTCCCAGACTTCAGAACCGCTTTCGCGCCGGGAAAGGGAAAATCCCGCCCGTGTTTGAATACTACTGCAATCGAACATCTTTCTTGGAACAGAGCGGCTCGTCGCGGACCGTGATAATTCTAGTAAATCGATACTATTGCAAAAAGTTTGCATTCCTGATATAAGAGGGTATCGCGGATACGGGGACGATCAGGATGAATCTGCCGCGGACTCCGCTCGGGGCCGGTTGACAGCGAGCCGGCGAGGCGATTTTCAGGGAGTTCAGACAACCATGAGCACACCATATGTAGCGAACAAATTGCAATCTGTTTGGATGATTGCCATTGCAGCGGGACTTGCATTCGGCGCGGGAACCGTAGCGGCCCAGTCCGATTCCGACGACGAGGCCATCGAAGAGATCGTGGTGACCGGCATCCGCGGATCACTGCAGCGGTCGCTCGAGGCAAAACGAAACGCAGACCAGGTCATCGACAGCATTTCCGCGGAAGACATCGGCAAGTTCCCGGACGAAAACGTGGCCGAATCACTGCAGCGGGTGACCGGCGTGCAGATCGATCGAAGCGGCCGCGCTTTCGGTGAAGGCAGTTTCATCAGTATCCGCGGTCTGGGACCGGACACCAGCCGGACGTTTGTCAACGGTCGGGCAGTCCTTGCTACCGGCTTCGGCGAGCGCGGCGTGGACTTTCGCAATCTGCCCTCCGAATTCGTCTCCTCCCTGAGTGTCGTCAAGTCTTCGGCCGCCAGCGATATCGACGGCTCGCTGAGCGGTCATGTCGACGTGACAACCGCCATGCCCTTCGACAACGGCGGTGGATTTCGCGCCGCGGCGAGCGCTCAACTGGTCTATGCCGACCTGCTTGACGAGAACCTGCCCAGGATTACGGGATCGATCAGCAATACCTCAGCGGACGGAACCATGGGCATCATGCTGACCGCACACTACGAGGAACGCGACAACCGGCAGGACGGCTTCACCACGGACGGGTTCGACTGCGTGGACGCCACCTACAACGCACGCTGTTCCGGAGGCCAGCAATTCTGGCGCCCGCGGGCATCCCGATATGAACTCTGGGTGGTGCCGTCGGAAAGGACGGGCGCCACCGCAGCAGTTCAGTGGCGGCCTAACGACAACTTTGAATTGAAGGGCGACCTGCTCTACAACAGTCGCAAGGAAGTTTCAACGCAGGTGTCCATGGTCGGACTGACCCGTCTCGGCGGTGGCCGGACACTGGACGCCTCGACGGTCCAGACCACCTCCAGCGGAACCATTATCGGGGCGAGTATTGTTCCGGGCACCAGCTTCATGAACATATTCAACCTCTTCCTCTCCACCGACGCGCATGTGATGATGGGCGGCCTGAACGGCACATGGACCTCGGGTCCCTGGACTTTCGAAGGCGACCTGGGGTATTCCGAATCCGAATCGGGCGGAGATTTCGACCATACCGGAATCCGCCACCGCGGTCTGGTGATCGGCACCGACCTTGCGTCCGGGGTGCCGTCTTCCATGCCGCTGGGCGATTTCGTTGCCAATCCCACTTCAACCGACGGCTGGCAAGCGTGGCGCGTGCGCCGATCGAAGACCTCCAACGAGCAGGACGACACGCAATACCGGTTCAGCGCCTCCTTCGAATTCGACGACAACGACTTTATCGATGACGTGGAAGCGGGCATTCGTTACGCGGACGCCGAGTACTTTGCCGGAGTCTTCGGCGCCAGGGCGCGCAGCAATTTCATCAATTTCTCGCTCACCCCGCTGGACCAGCATTTCACCGATCCGAACAGCGCGGTTCACACAACCGCCGCCCACCTCGGCGTCAGCGACTACGGTGACCAGATGCCGGGACAGCAGGTCGGAAACCTCATTTTCCCGAACAAGGACGTTCTCAATCGCGAGTTCCTGCCGCCCCAGCACGATTTCCTGCCCAACGCGCCGGACACCGCGCTGATCGGAGAATCGACGACGGCGTTGTATGTGCAGATGAATTTCTCCAACGGACCCTTGTCCGGCAACGTCGGTGTTCGCTGGGTGGAGACCGAAATTACCGCCGACGCGGAAGGCGTGACGCCTGATCCCGCGGCGACGGTGCGCGATGCCTTTACCGGGCAGGGCTATCTGCTTCCCCAGATCCACCTGGAGAACTCCTATAGCGACGTCCTGCCCAGCCTGAACGTCCGCTGGGAGGTCCGGGACGACCTGATCGTCCGGTTCGCCGCGTCGAAGACCCTGTTCCGCGCCGAGGCGGATGAACTTGCGCCTCGCGGAACCGTCAATCCAAGCCAGCTTACGGTCAGGGGAGGCAACGCATTCCTTGATCCATTCCGCTCCACCAATATCAACCTGGCTCTGGAATACTACTTCGGCGACAACAGCGGGGTCTCCGCCACGGTGTTCCATATGGACATCGAATCGTTCTTCAGTTCCGGCCTGACAGGTGAAAAAGCCATGGTGCCGGGATTTCCCGAGGAATTCGATATCGTGGGGCCGATAAACGGTTCGGGCGGAAAGCTCCGGGGGCTTGAACTGGGCTTCCAGCAGGCCTGGGACAATGGATTCGGCGTTGTCGCCAACCTTACCCTGATCGATGACGACACGGAAAATACCAACTCGTTCACGGGGGATCGCGTCGGTCTGGAGCGTATTTCCGAGAGTTCCTACAACCTGATCGGGTTCTACGAAGCCAATCGCATCAGCGCCCGGCTCGCCTACAACTACCGCGACGACTTCCTGCAGCGCACCAACGGGAACGGAGGGCTGCCGCGGTATGTCGAAGGCTACGGACAACTGGACGGACGTATCGCCTACGACCTCTTCGAAAACTGGCAGGTGTCCTTCGAGGCGAAGAACATCACCGGGGAGGATGTGCAGAGCTACCTTGGAATACCGGAAAGAATCCGCGACTATTTCAACTTCGGACGCCGCTACTTCTTCGGTGTCCGCACGACCTTCTAGCCCATAACCCGTCCCCTTGGGCTGACGGCCTCGCAGCTACGCGAGGCCGTCCTTTATTTCGGTCGCCTACTTCAGAACGAGTTCGATGACCGGCACTTCAACCGGCGGTTTCACGGGTGGAAGCTGCAGGACAAGAATGTCGTGGGGCAAGTCGTCCTGATCCAGTCCCTGCAGCCCCTCGCCTTCTCCGAGCACGCGCCTGCCGGGCGGCAGCCAGGTGATTTCGCTGGCATCGTTCAGCAGTTGCGCATAGGCGACCTTGCCCCCCAGACCCTCCAGGTAAAGGTGCTTGTAGGGCCAACTGAACAGATGCACATACACCCGATTGCCGTTCTGCGTCAGCCGGCAGTCCTTTGGCGCCTGGAACGGGGACCGCCCGCATCCGTATATGGAACGCGCGTGCAGTTCCATCCAGTCCGCATAAACGTCAAGCGCCGCCATGGTCCGTTTGTCCAGGATGCCCCGTCCCGTCGGGCCGACGTTCATCATCAGATTGCCGCCCATGGAGACCATGTCGACCAGAACCCGAATCAGTTGATGCGGGCTTTTCCAACTTTCCTCGTCGCGGTTGTAGCTCCACCGCTCGGACATGGTGAAAGCCGACTCGAAATCGACCGGCCGGCCCTTTCGCAGTGGCGCTTCATGAGGCACGAAACACTCGGGCGTGTAGAAGTCGGCTTCAAGATCCAGCAGATCCAGCCGGTTGTTCACAATTGCGTTCGGCTGCAGCTCCCGCACGAGTGCGAGCAGCCCTTCGCTGTCCCAGTAATCGCGCCCCTTGCCGGACACGCCCCGATGCGTCGCCCGCGGATAGCTGAAATCCGGGAAGAAATGGCTGATTTCTCCGTATTGAGTCAACAGTTCCGTGACCTGGGCCTTCATGAACGCCTGGTAGCGCGCAACGTCGCACTTCGCGTTGTAGCTTTCAAGGTCTTCGATGTTGCGCAGGGGATGAAAGGGGTCGATCGCGAAATCCCTGTGGCTCCAGTCGATCAGGGAGTAGTAGAGGCCCACCTTCAGGCCCTCTGCGCGGCAGGCTTCGACAAATGGACCGATGAGGTCCCTGCCGTAGGGTGTGTTGCTTACGTTGAAATCGGTTTCTTTGGTCGGCCAGAGGCAAAAGCCGTCGTGGTGCTTGGAGGTCAGTGTCATGTGGGTCATGCCGGCGCGCCGGGCTCGCCGGGCCCAGTCCCCAGGGTCATAGAGGTCGGGGTTGAACTGATTGAAGTACTTCAGAATGTGCTCGTGGGGCAATTCCTGCCGGCTCCGGTACCAGGCGCCTTGCGTGTGGAGCGAGTAGAGACCGAAATGAATGATCATTCCGAAACGGTCATGAATGAACCAGTTCTTCCTCTCGGAATCCGGATTCGGTAAGGAAAGATTTGTGGCGGACATGAGTGATCTCCGGAATATCCTGCGTAGCGATGGTGCCGTCGGGCGCTCGGCAAAGAAACAGCAGGCCCGGTTCCCCGGTCGATGCCGGTGCGGGCCATTCTATAGAAATGCCCGTGAAGAGCCGCCGCCTTCCATTTTTCGACCGGAGACGCGCTGGCATTACGCGTCCGGACGGTCGCGCTTGCCCGCGCCTTCCAAACTTATTAGAGTAAAGTAAGTTTAGCGCAATTTTGCTGATTGGTTCGAGGACCCGCGGTTGCCCATGATTACCCGGCGCACCATGCTGAAGGCAGGAATCGGCGCTGCGCTGCCGGCCCTTTCACTGACGCGGCCCGCCGCGGTACTCGCAGGTCCCTTCCCCGCGGAGCTGCGAAGTGTGCCGCTGGACAAGAAACTCAGCCGGGAATGGCTTGACCGCCTTTCCGAACGGGGAACGGCGCGAGTCTATCGGACCTGGGACGAACAGCGATACGTCGGCATGCCGATCGGCGGAATCGGCGCCGGCACGGTGTACCTGGGAGGCGACGGGAAGCTATGGTGCTGGGATATTTTCAATCAGGCCCATGAAGGCGTGGTGCCCTCCACCCTGAAGCCGGGCAAGCATACGAATCTGCGCGGCGGCCGGCTAAGGGAGAGAGACGGGGCCAATTTCCTCGAACCTCCGACACAGGCAGACAGCCCCTGGCGATTTGAACAGGGATTCGCGCTGGTTATCCGCCGGAACGGCTCGGAGGCAAGATTTCCGCTGGACCATACCGGTTTCAGCGATATCGCCTTCACCGGAACCGCCCCGATGGCGCATGTCCGCTACCGATCCGGCCCGGCCGGCATCCAGGTCGATCTCAAGGCCATGACGCCCTTTGTTCCGCTGGAGGCCAATCACTCCTCGCGGCCGGCGGTCCTGCTTCGCTATCGCATCCGCAATACCGGCTCCGAAAATCTCGAGGGCGGGATCGAAGGATGGTTCGAGAACCCGGCGCTCCGTTACAACGCCCATCGAAATGACGCTCCGCTGGAAAACCGTGTCTTCCGCCTGGAAAACGGTATCGGCGTGCTGGGCCGCGTTCTCACCGGAAGCCAGCTAACGGAGCGAGATCAGCCCCCGATCGAGGACCTCCCGGACTTCGGGTCCTTTGCGCTTGCCTGCAGCGATCCTCAGGCCCGCGCCGCCACGTATGCGTTCCTGCAACGCGACGGCGGCGAAGGATCCAAAGCCGAGCCCTATCAGTCGCACCCCTGGTCCCCGGCGATAGCGGGCCTGTCCAGCCGGTTCAACCTGACCGTGGGAGATTCTCACGACTGCGATTTCGTCGTCGCCTGGCATTTCCCCAACCTCCGTCTTCAGGCCAGGACCTGGGACAGCAATCAACGCGCCTTCCCGCAGGCCAGGGCCAGGCGCTGGTATGTGAACCGTTTCGGCAATGCGGCGGACGCCGCCCGGAGCCTGGCCGAGGACAAACTCCAACTCCGCCAGGCTACCGTGCGCTGGCGGGATACCTGGTACGACAGCACCCTGCCCCATTGGCTTCTGGAACGTTGCTTCAATTCGGTCAACGCACTGCAGACCAACACCTCGATCCGATTCGAGAACGGACGGTTCTGGGGCTGGGAGGGCGTGGGCTGCTGTCCCGGCACCTGCACGCATGTCTGGCACTATGCGCAGGCGGTCGCCCGGCTGTTCCCGTCGCTAGAGCGTGATTTGAGGGAACGCACCGATTACGGCATCGCTTTCCGCACCGACGGCGGGGTCCGTTCGCGCGCCGAGTTCGAAGATTCGGTCGCCATTGACGGACAAGCCGGAGTGGTCCTGCGAACCTTGCGCGAGCACCAGATGAGCTCGGACGACGGCTTCCTGAACCGCGTTTGGCCGAAGACGCGAAAAGCGATCGAATTCCTGATCGCTACGGACGCCCGCGACGGACGTGTGGACGGAATCCCGGGCGGCCAACAGTCCAACACGTTGGATGCGAGCTGGTACGGAAAGGTGCCGGCCTTCGCGTCGCTGTACGTTGCGGCGCTGGCGGCCGGCGAGCGCATGGCCGAAACCGTGGGCGACGATGATTTCGCCCGCAGGTGCCGTGCCATCGCCGATCAGGGACGCAGAGGCATCGCCGCTCTTTTTCGCACCGAATTCGGCTATTTCGTCCAGGAGGAAGATCCTTCACTACCCGGCGAGATCGGGCTCGGCGATGGCTGCCATATCGACCAGGTGATCGGCCAGTGGTGGGCGTTTCAGTTGCGACTGGGCCGCCTTTTCGACGGCGGCATGATTCGCCGGGCCCTGGCCCGCATCTGGGACCATAACTTCTGCCCGGACGTGGGCCGCTACCAAGCCTCGATCAAAGACCCGCGTCACCGCGGCAACCCCTATGCACTGGTGGGCGATGCGGGCGTGCTCACATGCACCTGGCCCAATGGCGGCCCGCCCGAGACGTGGAAGGACAACTGGCAGTTCGCGTATTTCAATACCTGCTTTCAGGGCCTCGAATACCAGCTCGCCGGGCACATGATCTGGGAGAGCGACGCGCAGCCGGACCTGCTGGAGAAGGGCCTGGCGATAACGCGGGCCGTGCACGATCGCTATCGGCCAAAGGCAAGAAACCCCTACAACGAGATCGAGTGCTCGGACCACTACTCCCGCGCCATGTCGGCGTACGGGATATTCCTGGCCTTGTGCGGATACGAGATTGACGGCCCCCGGCAGCATATCGGCTTCAAGCCCCGCCTTGCGCAGGACGGCAATTTCAAGGCGGCTTTCACGGCGCCCGAGGGTTGGGGCAGCTTCGAACAACGGCGCGCCGGAGCCGCGCTGGCCGTGCAGCTGACTGTCAACCACGGCACGCTCAAGCTGCGAACCATGGCGCTGCGCACACGTTCCAATGAGACTGCCGCTAGCGTA
Source organism: Gammaproteobacteria bacterium (assembly GCA_009838035.1). NCBI lineage: Bacteria > Pseudomonadati > Pseudomonadota > Gammaproteobacteria > Gammaproteobacteria bacterium. Next base: position 116,143 of record VXSK01000028.1, on the reverse strand, counting down.
GTCACATCAATGGGCCATGCAATGGTAAGCAGCAATGGCCAGGATTGCCTGGTGCGCTTCGACATGCCCATTCGATTGTCGGCCGGCGATGCCCTGGAATTGCGCATCCAGTCGTCCGCGCTTGTCGGCGCCTCCCAAACTTATTAGAGTAGTGCAGGTTTAGCGCAATTGTGCTGATCGGTTCGAGGACCCGCGGTTGCCCATGATTACCCGGCGCACAATGCTGAAAGCAGGAATCGGCGCTGCGCTGCCGGCCCTGGCGGCGCCTCGCGCGTGGTCCGGACCGCCGCCGAACATCGTTCTGATACTCGCCGACGACCTGGGTTACGGCGATGTCGGCACGTTCGGCTCGCCGAACATCCGAACGCCCCGCATAGACGCACTCGCCGCCGAGGGGCTGAAGCTGACCTGCATGTATGCGGAGCCGTTCTGCGGCCCCGCGCGCGCGGCGATGATGACCGGCTGCTACCCGATACGCGTGGCCGAACCCGGCAATACGAAGAGCCGCCACACGGTGCTTCACGACCGTGAGATCACGCTTGCCGAGGTCCTGCGGCCGGCCGGGTATACCAGCGCAATGATCGGCAAATGGGGGCTGGGCGGCCACTCGAACAACCGCTGGAAAACCGAACTTCTGCCGCCGTCGCAGGGATTCGACGTTCACTTCGGCACGCCCGCGAGCAACGACTGGCCCGAGGATATCGTCCTGCTGCGCGACGGACGGATGATCGAAAAGGCGCCCGATCAGGCGGCGCTGCCGAAGCGTTATGCCGACGAAACCATCGAATTCATCAGGAGCAGCGCGGACAAGCCGTTCTTCGTGTACTTCTGCCCGAACATGCCCCATGTCGCGCTGGATGCATCCGCAGAATTCCGCGGAGGATCGCCCCGCGGACTCTACGGCGACACCATCGAGGAACTGGATTTCCATGTCGGCCGGATCGTCGACGAGGTCGCGCGGCTGGGCCTGGCGGACAACACCTACGTCGTGTTTACCAGCGACAATGGCCCCTGGATCGTCAAGCGCGAAGACGGCGGTTCGGCGGGCCCATTCCGCAGCGGCAAGGCGTCCGCCTGGGAAGGAGGGTTCCGCGTACCCTGCGTAATCTGGGCCCCCGGCAGGATCGCACCCGGTCGAACCAGTTCCGAGATCATGGGGTTGCAGGATTTCTTCCCCACTTTCGCCGCCTTGGCGAACGCGGCGATTCCCTCGGACCGGGTCATTGACGGGCTGGACAGCAGCGGTTTCATCAACGGCGATTCCGAGCGCAGCCCGCGCAATGACTTTGCCTACTTCCTGTGGACCCATCTCCAGGCCGTGCGGCAGGGCAGGTGGAAGCTCCATCTTCCGCGCCCCCGGGACCCCGATTGGGTGGCGCCGCTGACGCCGTCGGATCATGTAGACCCCGAAGACGCGGCGGCGATCGAAAGTCCCATGCTTTTTGATCTCATGAGCGACTTCGGCGAACGCTACGACCTGTCCCGGGAGCATCCGGACATCGTGGCCAATCTGCTCGGTTTCGCCGAGTCCGTTCGCGCGGACATGGGCGATTACGATCGCCTGGGACGCAATGTCCGCCTCTTCGATCCTCTCGACAAGCGCCCGGACGCACCGATGCGCGTTCCCTACTGATCCCCCATTGCGATGCCCCCCAGGCAGGCTCATCAGCAAAGCAAAGGCGCAGGTTTCAGCCGCCGGGAAGTCGTTGCGGCCGCCGTCGCGGCGCCGCTGGTCGCGACGGCCGCACCAGGTGGCGCCGATGCCGCCTTCGATCCACCGAATCGCGCCGCCGGGCAGCTCCGCACCAATCCCGCCGCGGTCGAGACGACCGCCGGAAAGCTCCGGGGATACGAGAGCGGCGGCGTGGCCATCTACAAGGGCGTGCCCTACGCGGACCCGCCGGTGGGCAATTTCCGCTTTGCCCGGGCCCCGGCCCTGACACCCTGGACCGGGATCCGCCGGGCATTGAACTACGGCCCGATTTGCCCCGTGATCCCGGAGGACAGCCGCGACCGCGCCCACGACGTGTTCCGGTTTCTCGCACCGAACGGACAGCCCAGCGATGCGATGGAAGACTGTTTGCGCCTGAACATCTGGACCCCGGTCGCCCGCGAAACCAGGAGGCCCGTGATGGTGTGGCTGCACCCCGGGGGCTTTCGCAGGGGCAGCAGCCAGGAATTCCTGAGTTGCGACGGGGAAAATCTCGCCCGGCGCCGGAACGTGGTGGTGGTGAGCCTCAATCACCGCATCGACGCGCTGGGATACACGGATTTCTATACCGATATGGGTGAATCGTTCTCCGAGTCGCCGGCCGCCGGAATCCTGGACCTGGTCGACGCGCTGAAATGGCTGCGCGCCAACATCGAGAGATTTGGCGGTGACGCCGACAACATCACCCTCTTCGGCCAGTCCGGAGGCGGTTACAAGATCAGCGTCCTGCTGGCCATGCCCGAGGCGTCCGGATTGTTTCACCGGGCGGTCATTCAAAGCGGTGCACGTCTTGAGGTGCACGACCAGGAAACCGCATCCAGGCTCACCCGGGAAATCCTGCGCGTCCTCGATCTGCCGCCCGGCGCAGGATCGGTGCGCAGACTCAGGGAACTGTCGGTCGGAGAGTTCCTGCGGGCCGCGAAGGCGGCAAGCGACGCGGTCCGGGTGCAAGGGATCGAGACGTCCCGCTGGGCGGGGCGCTCCTGGCGCTACCAGCCCACCGCGGGGACGCCGTCTCTTCCTCACCAGCCCGGCTCGACCGCGGCCATGTCCGAAGCCGCGAACATTCCGCTCATCTGCGGCAGCACGCGCAACGAAATCTCGCCCAGCGGAAACAATCCGCATCTTGAGGGATTGTCCTGGTCGGGACTGAAGGAAGAGCTGGAACCGGAACTGCACGGCCGGACGGATGCCGCCATCGAGGCGGCGCGAAAGACCGATGCCGAATGGCGGCCGGTCGATGTGCTGTCGGTGCTTTTGACCCGCAGGTTCCGGCTGTCCGCCGTCGAGTATTGCAACCGCGCCAGCGCCGTACAGGACCGCAGGGTATTCAACTACCTGTTCGACTGGCGCACCGACCTGTTCGACGGGCGCCCGCGCGCCTACCACACCAGCGATATCGCCTTCGTGTTCGCCAACACGGAGAGAGTTGCCGAACAGACCGGCGGCGGGGAGCGGCCACGCGCACTGTCCGAGTTGATGACCCGTTACTGGTCGCAGTTCGCTGCGGGGGGCGACCCGAATGCTCCGGGATTGCCGGATTGGCCACAGTACGGCGCCGCTACCAGACCCACCATGATTTTCGACGATGTCAGCGGGGTCCGTAACAATCCGGATGCGGAAATCGTCGACCTGTTTCTGTAGGCGGCAGCGAAGGAGGATTGCATATGTCGATTGCGCGAAAAGAAATTGTCGCAAGGCTGCAAGGGCAGATCAGCGCCGGCAGGCCGATTGTCGGCTGCGGCGCCGGAACGGGGATCTCGGCAAAGTTTGCGGAGGCCGGCGGCGCCGATCTGATCATCATCTACAACTCCGGGCGCTACCGCATGGCCGGCCGGGGTTCGCTGGCGGGCCTGATGCCGTATGGGGACGCCAACGCGATCGTGGTCGAAATGGCGGCCGAAGTGCTTACCGTGGTGCGGGACACGCCCGTGCTGGCCGGCGTCTGCGGCACGGACCCGTTCAGGAACATGCCGCTGTTCCTGCGCCAGCTCAAGGACATGGGGTTTGCCGGCGTTCAGAACTTCCCCACGGTGGGGCTGATAGACGGCAACTTCCGGGCCAACCTGGAAGGCACCGGAATGGGGTATGACAAGGAAGTGGAAATGATCTCGCAGGCCCATGACCTGGACCTGTTCACTTCGCCGTACGTTTTTAATGCCGATGAAGCCCGGGCGATGACCGAAGCGGGCGCCGACCAATTGGTGGCGCATCTCGGCCTCACCACGGCGGGAAGCATCGGCGCCACGGTGGCGAGCACGCTGGAAGATTCCGTACGCAAAGTCATGGAAATCGCGGAAGCCGGCCGGAGCGTGCGGGAAGACGTCATTGTGATCGCGCACGGAGGGCCGCTGGACGAGCCTGACGCCGTCGGCGCCGCTCTGCGCATGCTTCCCGGAATCAATGGATTTTTCGGCGCTTCCAGCATCGAAAGGCTGCCTACCGAGCGGGCCATATCCGGCCAGGTCGAGGCCTTCAAAAATCTCCCTCTGGCCGATTGACCCCCCAACCCTACAAAACAAAGGAAACGACTATGTCATTTATCAAGCACTTCAGGATCGCGCTATCCCTCGTGTTGCTGGTCCCGTTCGCGCCCGGGTTTGCCGAAGACGATCAAACCAGGATCGTAATCCTTGGCGCAAGAACCAGTCAGGGGCACGGCGTACATGAGTTCTTCTCGGGCGTACGCGCGCTGGAAACCATGATCACGGAATCCGGCGCGTTTGAAAAAGGAACGGAACTCCACGTCGAGGCCTTTCCGTTCGGATGGACCGAAGAAACTTCCCTCGATGCGGCGACAACGCTGGTGATGTACTTCGACGGCCGGCGGGAAAACCCTCTTCAGGACGCTGCCGTACGCTCCGCGGTCAGCCGCTTTGTGTCCGATGGGGGGTCGTTGGTGTCGGTCCATCATGCGGCCTTCACCAATGACGAGGCGCTGCGCCCCTCGCTCAGGAGCTGGTTCGGCGGCACCCTCCCCGCCGACGGCGGGCTGGCGCATGCGTTTTTCTCGGTAAGCGCCACGGAAAACGATCATCCCGCAAGCCGGGGCGTCGGGAAAATCGCTTACGTTGACGAGGCCTATCCGCCGCTGGACTTCGACAATGAATCCGAGCGGGTACGGCCAGTTGTAACCGGAAAGATCGTGCCCCTTTCAGGCGCGGCGAATGCCGAAGCTCCGGAGCCGCGGCAGGGAGTGGCTGCCTGGACCTACGAACGGGCCGATGGCGGACGCTCGTTTGCCTTTACGGGCGGCAACGAACTGTCCGCTTTCGACGTGCCGGGGGTACGGACGCTGCTGCTGAATGGAATCGCCTGGGCAAGCCGCGTCGAGATTCCGGAAACAGGCGTAGCAACGCGCGCCGACCCGGCGCTCGCGGCGAAATTGCTCAATCCACGGCATGGAAAAGACCCGTTCACGGTGTCCGCAGTGATGACGGCCGAGGAATACTCCGTGATGCAACTCGATTGGGGGCGAATCGACTGGCACGTCACGGGGCCCATGGGCAATACGGATGTTCTTACTACCGGAATCGCGATCGTCGACGTCGGCAAATCCAACCCCAGGCACTACCATCCCAATTGCGATGAAGTGCTGCATGTGGTCGAGGGCCATATCCTGCACACGATGGACGACGTCACGGTGGAGATGAAGGCCGGGGACACGGTCAGCATTCCCAAGGGCGTCTATCACAACGCAACGAACATCGGCGACACCAAGGCGGTGCTCGCAATCAGCTTCGACTCGGCGTGGCGGGAAGTCATCGGCGAATAGCCGTGGACGATGACCGCCGGCGTGCCCGCCCCGTCGACCTGCTGGGGCTGGCCGCCATCGCGATTTATCCAGGCGCGCTATTAGCGGCAATCCTCGTGGCCTGGCCGGCGGCGGGCCAGTCGGAATCGGCGCGGAAGGAACCTGCAGCCCCGGGAGAAATCTCTCTGTTCGACGGCAAGTCCCTCGATGGCTGGTCGGGCGACAGCCGGTACTGGTCCGTGATCGACGGCGCGATCACGGGCCGCACGGACATCCCGCTCGAGGAAAACACCTACCTCATTCGGGAAGGGACGTTTGCCAATTTCGAAGCCCGGCTCAAGTACCGCTTTCTTACCGAAATCGGCAATTCCGGCCTGCAATACCGGGGCCGCAGGATAGAAGGGGAACCGTTTGTCGTTCGCGGCTACCAGGCGAACATCGTGACCACGCACGCGGACCGGACCTTTGCCATGCTGTGGGAGGACGAGGCGCGTGAACTGCTGGCGCTGTACGGTGAAACGGTCGAGATCTTCGCCGCCGCGGACCCGTCAGCGGAAACCTTCGAGCGACGGGTTACCGGCACAGTGAACTCAAAGACCGAAATCATGGCCCAGGCAAGACACCATCCCGAATGGAACGAACAAATCGTGATCGCCTACGGCAACCGCCTCATCCACGCGCTCAATGGAATGGTGACGCTGGAGGCAATCGACAACGACGAGGCCAGCCGCTCGCTGAAGGGCGCTTTTTCGTTGCAGATACACCGGGACATGGCAATGGCCGTGCAATTCAAGGACATCACGGTCCGGGAACTCAAGACGGAGCCGGACATTGGCGGGCGGTTCATCCGCCGGCACACCCCACGGCACGCGGACTCATCCGGCGCATTACCCTGAACGTGTGGGCATCCTGCCCCCGAGCAGTCGGGAGGATTCAGTCAGTCGCCAACGCCATACCTGGACTTGAGATGGCGAATAACGGATGCCAGCTCCGGATCGGACAAGGGCCTTTCCCAGATCAGCATGCGCGCGATCTCGCCGTTGAACGCTTCCTTGCCGGGATGATCCAGGGCTTCGCGTTCCTGTCCGATCGCCAGTTTTGACGGGTCCGCTTCCGGGACGACCTCAAACGGCGCCCTGTCCACCGCCGTGGGCTGATCGACGAACAGTTCCGCCATCACGGCGCCCCTGCCCGCCCCCAGGCGGCCCGCCACGACGTGGAAACGGCCTTCCTCGAGCCTCGGCCCCGTGAGCTTGGGGTTGTCCCGGTTCCACGTTCCGAACGACCTGGAATTGCGGGGGTTCATGCTCACCGCGTTGTCGTCGTCGAATCCCGCCCATACGCCCTCGAACTCGGGGCCGTTCTTGAGATTTCCGAAGAAAGCGTTGACGTCCTTGTAGGGGGCGCGCGTGGGAACCTGCCGGTGGCCGGCGATCACCGCCGCCCAGGTAAACCCGCTGCCCGTGGTCAGATGATCCAGCGCATCCTCGGCGCTGTTGACCAGTTCGTCCTCGTCGAAGACGATGGCGTGATGCCCGTTGAGTTCCGCCACGGGCCCGCGAAGAGCGGGCCTGCCGCCGGGACGGAAGTTGCGAAAATAAATGATCTTCCCGCCCTTCACCTGGTTGCCCCATGCGGACACTTCGCCCATCCTGTGGCCCTCGCCGGCCAGGTCGGGGCGGGTTTCCAGCGTCACGTCCCGGTCCGCGTCCAGGTCCACCAGCAGTCCCGCTGCCGGGATGGCGCCGTTACCGGCTGCCCGCAGCGACGGCTCCTGGCCGCCCGTAACGGTGCAGGCCGTCAACAGCAGGGCCAGCAGGCAGGCGCAGGCGCGGGCGAGGGTTCTTATCCCAGGGACCGAAATTGGCGCAGCGCCTCCCGGGTAAACACGTCGTCGTTGATGTGTGCGTCCACCTCGACCAGCTGCCGGTTCGGCGCGTTTGTCCAGCCATTGCGTATCGCGTTGAACAGGGCCTCGTCGGCATCCGGGTCATGGAACGGCTGGTCCTCCTTGTCGATTGCGGACACTCCCCTGAGCGGTAGCAGAAAACGCACGGGCCCTGTCATTCGATTGAGCCTCTCCACGATCCATGCGCCGATGGCCTCGTTCTCCCCGGCGGTCGTGCGCATCAGGGTGATCTGCGGGTTGTGAACATGAAGCCGCCTCGATTGAAATTTCTCCGGTACCGTCTCGCGGGCGCCGAAATTGACCATATCGACAGCGCCCACCGACCCCACGTACGGGACCCCGGTGCGGATCACCGCGCCGAAGCGGTCCGGCGTGCAGGGAAGAACGCCGCCCACCAGGTAATCGCACACCTCGGTCGTTGTGATGTCGAAGACGCCCCCCAGCAAGCCCGAATCGACGAGTTTTTCCATCGACTGGCCGCCGGTCCCCGTAGCATGGAAGACGAAGCACTCGAAATCCGCCTCCAGCGCCGAGCGTATGGCCGTGATGCACGGCGTCGTCACCCCGAACATCGTAAAACCGAGTGCGGGTCGCGCGGATTCGCCAGATTCCGCCCTGTTGAGCGCCATCCCGGCCGCTGCGTACGCCGCGTTGGCGATGACCTGCCGGGATATGGCGTTCAGGCCTGCGATATCCACCACCGAGTACATCATCGCGATATCGTTAGGGCCCACATAAGCGGAAACATCGCCGGAAGCCATGGTCGAGACCATGATCTTCGGCACCCCTACGGGTAGCGTCCGCATGGCCGCAGTAACGATGGCGGTGTTGCCCGACCCGCCGAGCCCAAGCACGGCGCCGATGTCGTCGCGGGATATCAGGTAGTTGGACAATGCCTCGCCCATCGCCGCGACGGCTGTGCCCCGATCTGACTGGCCCAGCACCGCGGATTCGCCGCCCGGGTGACATCGGGCGACGTCCCCGGCGGGAACGTCCGCGGCATCCGATGGGGACCCTGTCGAAACGTCCACCAGAAGTACGGCTGCTCCGGCTGACTGCAGGCATTCGCCCGCGTACGTAAGTTCCGCTTCCTTGGTGTCAAAGGTGCCAATTACATAGACTTTGGCCATGGTTCACTGGGTTCCGGCTGAAGGATTCCGACGTCCGAATTCTCAAACGCGCCCCGCCCACAAAGTATATCGTTCCGGCTGTTCAGCGTTGGCGCCAGGGGTTAAGGATTGCAACACCCGCGGGCGCGAAATCAGACTCATTGCGGGTCACGACGGTTAACCGCCGGCACAGGGCAGTCGCGGCAATCAGCCCATCGATTGCGGGAAGCGGATTTTTCAAACGCGCCGTCAGCCTGCCCCATTCGTCTGCGATGCTGCCGTCGATGGGCAGAACGCGGTTTTCGAACCACGCCGGCAACTCGTTCTCCAGCCAGGCCGAAATGCGTGACCGCCGGCGACTGTCCGGCAGACGCTCCACCCCACGTCGGATTTCACCGAAGGAAAGAACACTCACGTGGAGTGATTCCGCCGGCGTGCCGTCAAACCACTCGGTCACGAGCGGCGCAGGATCTTTCCTGGTCAGCTCCGACAGCGCACAGGTATCGATCAGAAAACTCACAGCCGACTTTTGCGCGGCAGGGAGCGGTCGCGCTCCAGGTCCAGCTTCACGCCGGCAAGCGGAGAATCGCGCAGAAACTCGGTCAGGGCGGGCTTGCCGCGCTTGTCCCTCAGCCGGTCATAGTCGTCGGCCGATAGCACCACGGCAGCCCGGCGGCCATGCACCGTAATCGTCTGCGGACTGGAATCGGCGCTGCGCACCAGTTCGCTGAATCGCGCCTTCGCTTCCTGAACCTGCCAGTTCTTTGTCATTTCCCGGATAAATCTGACCAGAATGACCAGATTATGCGAAGTTGACCTCCGCATTGCAAGCCGAAAACACGATGTTTCCGCCCAATTTTTCGATAAGCAGCTACGCCGGTGGCAGATGCGCTTTGAGGAAGCGGGTGACGGCGGCGTTGAACTGCGCCGGGAACTCCAGGAACATCATGTGCGCGCCCAGCACGTACAGTTCAATCTGCGGCGCGTTGGCGTCGATCCAGCGCCGGGCGGCCTGGCCATGCTCTTCCTTGACGACGTGCAGCACCGGCAGGCGCGTGGCCACTTCCCTGGCGGTCTCCGTGTAGTCGCTGAGGTTCACTTCCCGCAGCAACAGCGAAGCGGCGGGTTGCGGCGTGCTGATCGAGCTGGCAACGAATTCCTCGACAAACGCCGCTTCGACAGGCTGGTTGAGAAACATGGTCGGGGCGGCCATTCTTGCGAACTCCTCCCTTTGCGGCGAGGCCATGAACTGCTCGAATTGCGCCAGTTGTTCCCGCGAGTTGATGCCCCAGTCGGCGGGCGTTTCCCGGGCCGCCTTGGGTGGCTGGTCGATATTGACGAACGCCCGAACGTTTCCGTATCCGAACTGCTCGAAATAGGAGTAGGCGGCACAGACGCCGGCCGACCAGCCGAGCAGCACGACATCCTTGAGTTCCAGCTCGTCCAGAAAGGCCGCCAGGTCCGCCCCGTGTTGCCTGTAATCGTGTCCGGATTCGGTCCGGGATGACTTTCCGTGACTGCGCGGATCGTAAGCAATCGCCCGGAAGTCCGCCGACAACGGTCCCAGGTTCTCGCGGAAAGCCCCCGTGTCCATGGTCCAGCCCGAAATGAACACCAGGGGCCGGCCCTGCCCCAGGGACACATAGTGAATCGTCAGTTCGTTGGAAATTCCTGCAAAGCCATGCATATCTACTCGGCGCTGTCCCGGGCATCGATTTCAACGCCGTTATACACGAGTCGCGTCGACCAGGGGATGGGATTGCGCAGCGCATGGTGGGCCATGCAGGAACTTTCGGCTTCCTCCAGCAGGGCCTGAATCCTTTCCGGCGGTTCGGGGCTGTCGATGATGACGTGCGTCTCCACCTTTTCGGTCTCGCCGGTCGTGCGATGGCCGAGTTCGCGCATGGTCCCGAGCGTGGTCATGAACCGGACCCGCTGCTCCAGGCGCATTGAGGTCACCTCGATCTTGCGGGTGTTGAGGATGTCGGTCATGTGCGTCATCAGGCAGAACCCGATGCCGGCGGTGAAGAACGCCAGCGGCGGCGGGGCCTGGTCGTCGCCCACGGGCGGCTGCTCGTCGCAGTACAGCGTGACCGGGCTGAAGCCGGGAATATTGACCTGCACGGTGCCCGTCTTCTGCTGCTTGCCGTGCGCCTCGGCCACCATGTTGACCTCGAACCGCAGCGGTTCCGGAGGCCGGGATTTTCTGAAAGGACCGGCCTCGAACTGGTCGGGGACCGGAGTCTGATCGGCCTGCTCGCCGACAAAGTAGTCTTGGGAGTGAAATTTCATAACGCGGCAAGTCTACGCGAGCGACCGGAACACTTGCTCAGCACTATTCGGAAATGGGCCCCCGAATCATGTAGCGCTCCGTAATGCTCCAGCCGCTCGGACTGCTGATTTCCCAGGGTCCGATTCTTTGGCCCTGCCGGTACTCGCCCTGCTCCGTAAGGAAAGAGTGGCGCAAGACCCAGTGGCCGGTCCTTTTGCCGTTTTTTATCTCACCCTCATGGACGCTATCGGATCCGCGATGCCAGAGGTTGGGCCATGCGATGGTGAGTATGCCTTCACCGTTGGCCCGTCCGTCCTCACATTTCCCGGACCAGCTGACTGTTGCGCCGCCGGCGAGGGGTTCCTCCTGCCAGACCGTGCATCCTTGCCTGTTATCCAATGTCAGCCAGCATTTGGCCACCTGCAGCGCTCCGTCGCAGGACACTTCACTTTCGACCCCGGGCGGGCGGAGAAACCACCCGGGTTCAACGTACTGTTGAAGGTCGATCGATTCCGCCGGCCGTGACGGCAGTTCCTGAGAACACGCGGCAACGAAGAGCGCCAGGATCACCGGGAATCCGGACCGGAACCGTGGATTGGCGCGATACTTTCCGGTCCCGATGCGCTCAAGGAATGAAGTCACAAAACGAATCCTCCCGTCCTCATTGATGCGCAGGATAGACCAATCGTCGCGCCGCCGAGTGGCCGCGACTGTGCGAAACTATATTGAAACCCCTTCCCGACCGGGGTCCCGGGAGAAAAGCGCTTGCGTCGTGAACCAGTGCCGTGCCAGGCTCATACTGCCTTGCTGATGGCCGTATTCCTTGTTTCCGGTTGCGCCCAGCAAGCCGGACAGGGGTCACCGGGTGCAAGCCTCGTGACGTACACCGAGGACAGGGAAGTCTGCATCGACCGAAACGCCAATCGCAATGCGTACTTCGGCGACCTGCACATCCACACCGCCTACTCCTACGACGCCCGCCCGCTGGGCACGAGAACCACTCCGGCCGACGCGTACCGATTCGCCAAAGGCGAAGCCATTCCGATCCCGCCCTACGCCGAGGACGGCAGCGTGGTGATGACCCAGAAACTCGAGCGTCCGCTGGACTTTGCGGCGGTCACCGACCACTCCGAGTTTTTCGGCGAAATGAAGCTCTGTTTCGATGAAGAGAGCGAGGCCTACAACGCCAACTCCTGCCGGTTCCTGCGCGGCGAAAGCGGAGAGGGGCTGTCGCCCTTCATTCGCATTGTCATCAGCGAAGACCCCGAGCGCGTGACGGACATTTGCGGCGAAGACGGCTCCGAGTGCCTCGAGGCCTCTCTTTCCCTGTGGCAGAGCACCCGGGACATGGCCGAAGCGGCCTACGACCGTACCTCGGCCTGCCGCTTCACAACTTTCGTGGGTTACGAACACACGGGCACACCCAGGAGCAACAACTATCACCGCAATGTCATCTTCCGCAATGACCGGGTGCCGGAATACGCGATTTCCTACATCGAATCGCCCACCGACATCGAATTGTGGGAGCAGTTGACCGAGCAGTGCCTGGAAGGCGTCGAAGGATGCGACGTGCTGGCGATCCCGCACAACTCCAACCTGAGCTCGGGCGCCATGTTTCCGTCCTATATTTCCCGGTTCGAGTCGAGCGACACGGCGCGCGAAATCGCGGAACTGCGCAACGCCATGGAACCGGTCATGGAGGTGTTCCAGCACAAGGGCAATTCCGAGTGCTTCAACGGGCTGCCGAACATTCTCGGCGCCGAGGACGAACTGTGCGAGCAGGAGCAGGTGCGCAGCGTCGGGCGGGAAGCGGTGTCGTTCTTCGGCGAGCCGACCGATGTGCGGTTTTGCGAAGAAGGGGAAATCGGCATCCGCGGCTTTGTGCGCTTCGGCTGCATTTCGAAGAACGACTTCTTCCGCAGCGTTCTCCTGACCGGCTTGCAGGACCAGGCCGTGATCGGCGTCAATTCCTACAAGATGGGCGTGATCGCCTCCACGGACGGGCACATTTCCACGGCCGGCGACACGCATGAGCACAGCTGGCCGGGGCACCTGGCGCCGGAGACCGACTTCGAGACCCGGCTGTCCGACCGCGGAAGCTCGCCTTTCGGGCTGATTTCCAATCCGGGCGGTCTGGCCGGCGTATGGGCTGTGGAGAATTCACGCGACGCCATCTTCGAGTCCTTGCGTCGCAAGGAGGTGTTCGGCACCACCGGAACGCGTATCGAACCCCGGCTGTTCGCGGGTTGGGACTTCGAGGAGAGCGCCTGCGAACTGGACGACAGGGCGGCGCACGGCTATGCCCGTGGCATCCCGATGGGCGGCGACCTGAGCGGCGGGCCTGCCGGAGCCGCGCCGCAACTCTTCGTGAGCGCGCTGCAGGATAAGCACGCTGCGCAACTGCAGAAGCTCCAGGTGATCAAGGGGTGGATCGACGACGGCGGCCAGGCCCACTACAAGGTGTTCGACGTGGCTGGCCGGGAGAACCAGCAAGGCGAGGTGGACCTGCAAACGGGGGTGTGGAGCGGCACGGGATCGGTGGACTTGTGCGCGGTGTTCGAGGACCCGGAGTTCGACCCCACCGAGGCTTCGTACTACTACCTGCGCGCGGTCGAAGTGCCCACCCTGCGCTGGAGCTGGGCGCAATGCGTCGCCCTGCCGGCGGATGAACGTCCGGACGCCTGCGATAACGATGCGCCCAAGACCATCCAGGAAATGGCCTGGACCTCGCCCATCTGGTACCTGCCGCCGGGCGGAGACTAGCGCGGATATTGCGGCGCATGAAGGCGCGTACGAAGAAAGCCCTTCTCGCGTTCCACCGATGGTCGGGGATTGCGGCCGGGCTCGTCATTGTTCTGGTCGGCGTTACCGGTTCCCTGCTCGTTTTTGAGGATGAACTTGATGTCGCACTGAATCCGGATCTCTACAGCGCCGAGATACAGGGACTTCGACTACCGCTCGATCAGATCACCTCCCGAACCGCCCGGACTTATCCGGATTGGCAGCCTGCCCATGTCACGCGCCTGGACGATGCTCCGGGCAGAACGCTCACGGTTACGCTTCGGAATGCCGGCGGCAACGAACGACAAGTGTTTGTCGATCCGTTCACCGCCGAAATCGTTGGGGAACGCTCCAGCCTGTCGTCCCTGGCGCTCATCCGAAGGTTGCACGGCGATTTGACGCTTGGCGGCGTCGGCGAGAACGCACTCGGCCTGTTGTCGCTCCTGTTGATGGCCATGTTCATCGTGGGACTGGCATTGTGGTGGCCCGGAAAGAAGCGTCTGCCGGGAGCTCTTTCGGTGAAGTGGGATGGCGGTTCGCGTCGCGTCATTCGCGACCTGCACAACCTCGGCGGGGTCTACATGTTCGCCTTCCTGTTTCTCTCCGCGGTGACGGTTCCGCCCATTGTCTGGAAGCTGACCGCGCCGCAGATCGGTCCTCCGGCGCCTGCAGCCGCGCCACCCTCGGCGCCGCAGTCCGCGCCGGAGAATGCCGGCCCGCCGATGCGGGCGCCAGCGGGCGGTCCGCCACCGACCATCCCCTGGCAGGACGCTGCCGATGCCGCACTGGAGGCCGTGCCTGGTTCCTGGCTGGGTTTCATTCTTCGCCCCCTGGGGCCTCAGCCTTTCTTCCTGATACGGGTCTTCCCTCCGGGAGAAAACGCGGTCTCGAAGCAAACGACGGTTTTCGTCAATCGGTACACGGGTGAAATCATCCGTCTGTCCGCCCCTGCCGCACCGACATGGGCGTCATTGCTTTCCGCCGACTTTGCCGCAAGCCTGCACAGCGGCGCCATAGCCGGTTTGCCCGGCCGTTGGGTCATGTTTATTGCGGGCGTGTTCTTCCCGGCGCTGTTCGCGACCGGGTTTCTCTTGTGGTGGCGCAGGCGAAAAAGTCGGCTGACTAGCGCTGCGGCGCGGACGGCCGCTGATCCCTGACGATGCCGCGCATGATGAGGTTGGGCAGAACGCTGTTGTCCCACTCGGTGGTCTCGTCGCGCGGCGGCGCCAGGCCGGTGCGCAGGATGACCAGGTCCTGGGAGGGAACGACGTAAACAACCTGGTTGGCGTTGCCGTCGAACAGGTAGAGGTCGGCCGCGAGATAAGGTTCGCCGTGCAGGATCTCCGGCATGCCGCGGTCCGGGTTGGCGAAACCGCGGCGCCCGGTATATCGCCCGGCCACCCAGATGCTCAGGCCGAAGTACGGGTTCTCGCGGGTGGGCGTGATCATTTCCTCGACGTAACCCTCCGGCAACAGCCGCTCGCCCTCCCAATCGCCGTCCCGGAGCATCGCGATCGCCAGCCTCAGGAAGTTTTCGGCGGGCGCCAGCATGCAGCAGCCGGAGTGCGCCGTACCGCCGGGCCGGTTCACCCAGACCGCACCGCCCATGGCGCCGATCTTCTGCCAGATTTCCGTGCTCACGAACTCCGCGTACCGGCGTGAGGTGGCGCGCTCGATCAGCACCGCGACCATGTCGCCGGCGGCGTTGTTGTACTCGTATCGCGTGCCGGGTTCGTCGATGACCGGGTATTCCGCCACGATGATCTCGTCGTGGCGCGGATGCAGGAAGGTGCGTGAGATCAGGTCGGTCGGGCCCTGCGGCGGAACCTGCGGATAAAAGCCCGCGCGCATGTCCAGCAAATGCCGGACCAGGATCTTCTCCCGCCAGGGATCGCCCTGCCATTCGGTCACGAAATCGGCCACCGGCTGATCGAGCGACGCAATGTTGTTGAGCATGAGCGCCCGGCCGATGGCGAACGCCGTGACCTGCTTGGCCAGGGAGAAGGAGTTGATCGGCGAGGTGCGCGTGTGACCGCCGAAATAGGTTTCCCGCTCGATCTTCCCGTTGCGCCAGACGATGAACGCGTTGGAGTTGTTGATCTCCGCATAGCGTTCCGCACCGTCCAGGGCCTGCACCGAAATCGTTCGCTCCGCATCAGCGGCAGCCGGCAGCGGCGCCCAGTCATCGGCGCCGGCCATCGTTTCCCGATCAACGTAAATTTCGTCCGCGGTCCTGCGAACCTGCGCCTTCTCGTAGCGCTGCATG
The DNA here is from genome assembly GCA_009838035.1 of Gammaproteobacteria bacterium. Taxonomy (NCBI): domain Bacteria; kingdom Pseudomonadati; phylum Pseudomonadota; class Gammaproteobacteria; species Gammaproteobacteria bacterium. Next base: position 100,341 of record VXSK01000028.1, on the reverse strand, counting down.
TACAGCGCCTCCTCTTCCGGCGAGAACATCAGCCGTCCGGGAAAGAACTCCTCAGGCGTCTGCGCCTGCGCGGTGACCGCAACCGCGCAGAACAGCAGGACAAGAGCTCGCAGCCCTCCTCCTACAGGTTCAATGCCCCTGTCCCGTTCCATGCGTCGTCCTGCGATAAGGTATCTGTCTCTCATATGGAGAACTGCACGAGTTTGCCCGAGTTATTGCGAATATGCACCTGTGCAGCCTTAGCGCTGTCGATTTCATGCAATAGCGCGCTGGGTGATGAACCACTCCCGGGCTCCGGCCCGGCAGCCGCTTGTGATGACCTGACTCGCCGCGCGCTGACCGGGATCGAAGAGCACGTGTGGGCTCCGCTCAAGCAGTTCAGAAGTCTTGAGCGCGTCTGCGGGAGCTTCGCCAGTTACAGGCAGATGCGTGCGCAACTCGAGTCCTTTGCAGGGAACCACGCGCAAGCGCTTGACTATTGGGACAGCAACTACCGCAGGCCCAGCGATGACGCAGTGGAGACCGGTCCCGCGCGGGGCGTAGCACCTGAAATCAAGGCCGCAAACGCGATCGCCCATATCCTTGAGCGTTCGTCGGACCACCAGATGATCATGGTCAATGAACGCCATCACGTTTCACGCGACAGGCTGCTCACGCTGTCACTGCTGCGTCCCCTGTACCGGCAAGGCTTTCGCTACCTTGCCGTCGAAGCGGTGTGGCCGGGGGACGACATCAACGCGCGCGGCTATCCCACCAAGAACTCGGGCTATTACGTGCGCGACGTGGTGTTCGCGGAAATGTTGCGGCATGCGCTTGCCCTCGGGTACGAGATCGTGGGCTATGAGATCCGGGGCAGTCAGAAGAACACGGCCGATTCCCGCAGCGCACAGGCCCGCCGCGACTATTGGCAGGCACGCAATCTCTTGGACGGGACCCTTTCAAAGGACCCCGATGCGAAAGTGCTGGTTCATTGCGGTTGGGCCCATCTGCAGGAGCAGCCCACATCCTCGTGGGAGCCCATGGCGCACTTCGTGCGCGAAATGGCGGGCATCGATCCGCTGACTGTCGACCAGACGCTGCTTGGCGAACGCTCGGAGCCTGACTTTGAGCACGTCTTGCGAGTCGAGGCCGAACGGCAGGGTCTGGCAGGCGCCAACCCGGTCGTTCTGTTGTCCAGAGGTGGAGTACCAATGCAGATCGGCGCGGGCATCGACCTGCGCGTGCTTTCCCCCCGCACCCGATTCGTCAATGGCCGCCCGGGCTGGATGAATATGTCGGGCCGCCGGCGCGCTGTGACTGTGGCCGTCCCCGAGTGCCGCAAAACGGCCTGCATTATCGAGGCCAGAAACGCGGAACGGGCGGACGAAATCGCCTACGATCGAATGGAGGCAGTCAGGACCGACTCGGTTGTCCTTTATCTCCCGAGTGAAGCGGCCATCGACTTGCTTCTGTTCGACCTTGAGGGAAACGTAATCGGCCGGCGGCCTCCCGTCCAGGGCAGGTCGAGCTAGAGAACTGCACTCAGGTTCCGGCGGGTGTGCGCAATCTCAATGCCTTGAGTATGGCCGCCTTGGCACGGAAATCGGGGTACTGGGCTTTGTGCTGCACCTTGTCGCCTATGGCGATGAAGTCGTAGCCCAGTTCCTCGCTGGCCCGTTTGTCCCAGATGCCGTCGCCGAAGTACGTCCGCCGGCTCGCCTTTCGGCCGTCAAGCGCGCGTTTCTCGGCGATTTGCATGATTTCAGTGCGGGTGAGGGCGTCCGAACCCGAGGCGAGGGGGAGGCAGTAGCGATCCAGTCCGGCGGCGCGAAGCTTCATCCGCGCCGTCTCCTCCCAGCCTCCCGTGGCCAGCGCCATCGAGACTTCCGGATGTGACTCGAGTGCGGTCATAAAGGCTCCGGCGCCTTCGATTTCGGGCAATTGGCCTTCCCTTTCGTCGAGGTAATCCGAGACCAGGCCGGCAAAGACGGCCTTGACCTCCGCGTGTATGCGACGCCGACCGTCCGTCAGCCCCGCGTTGTCGATGATTTCATCCAGGATCCCGCCGTCGGTCACGTTGCGGTACGCGGACCAGTCGTCGCCGATCTCTATCCCCAGAACTTCCCGGACGGCCTGCACGTACAGCTCCGAGTCGAACTCGTCCGAGTCGACCAGCGTCCCGTCAATATCGAACAGGACCAGATGTATGCCGGTTGCAGTTCCCATTCAGCTCGCCGCACCCGAGCTCGCGGGGAACGGCGGGCCGACGGATAAAAGACGCGCTCCGGTCAGTCCGTGAAGGTGTCGAAGTTCGCGACGAACGTCAGGCCGAAGGTGCGGCGCTCGCCCAGGTATGCGTTGTATTGCCTGTTGGGGACGCCCACTGTGGCGCCGGACACGTACAGTTCATCGAACAGGTTGCGGGCCCAGAGCCGCGCCTCGTACCAGCGCCCGATAACGCCGATGCTGGCGTTCGCGATGTTGCGCTCGGGCACCCAGGCCAGGTTCATCGCGTCGGCGTACTGCTTCGACTGGTATGCGACATCGATGCGGATGTAGTACTCCTCGGCAAAGCCCAAAGCCAGCTGGTCACGCCATTCGGCCCCGTATGTCGCCTGCCACTTCGACTGGCGCTGCATCTGATTGCCGCCCACGTGGCCGTCGATCGGGCACACGATATCGTCGCAAACCGAGGGCAGCCCGCCCCAACGCTTGTCGAAAGTGCCTTCCTCGTACTTGGCGTCGCCGTAGTAGGCGGACCCGCTGACGGTCAGATTCTCGGAAATCGCATAGGCGGCCTCCAATTCGAAACCCTTGGAGCTCACGTCCCCAAGATTGGCGGTAAGCGAAAGCGACAGGTCGGCGGGGTTGCCCGGGTCCTGCGCCCTGATCTGCACGTCCGACCAATCGATCCAGAACAGCGATCCGTTCAGGCGCAGCCGCCCGTCCAGAAGGATGTTCTTGGAGCCGATTTCGTAGGTCCAGTTCTGGTCCTCGTCGAAGGTGCGGTCCTCCTCCCGAACGGATGAGGCATTGAAACCGCCCAGCTTGACTCCCTTGGCGAGCGAAACGAACAGCAGCCGGTCGTCGCTGAGATCGTACTCCAGCGTGACCCGCGGCGTGAACGAGGAGAACTCGTCCTCCAGCACCACGCCCGCGAATACCAGATTTCCGTCCAGCCCCTCGGATGGCCGATTGCCCTCAAACTTGTCGGTACTCGAGTAGCGCACCTCCGCGCCGATGCGCGCGCGCCCGTCCATGAACGCGTAGCTGATCTCGGCAAACGGCGAGGTTGTCTTGTTCCTGTTCAGAAGATCCCTCAGGGGCACGTAGACGACGAATGCCGACCGGTCCAGAATGTCAATCGGCTCCGTGGGCGCCGCATTCAAGGGCCACATGGTGCTGAAGTTGGCGATATAGGCATCCCGGCTCTTTGTGTAGAAGTATCCGGCGGCGGCCCGCAACGGTCCGCCGGTGTCCCAGGACACCCTGATCTCGTGGGAATCCACTTCGAAGTCGCCTATGGGGCCGCTTTCAAAAACGCAGCCAGGCAACGGCGGGGTGGCGAACGGGCAACCCGGCAGGAGGTCCTTGTAACCGAGGGTCTTTGAATCCGCCTCCAGTCGGCCGTATATGTATTCCACGGCGATCGAATCATTGATGGCCCAGTTGACCGAACCCCGCGTGAACTGCGCGTTCAACTGCCGCGCGTATCCTCTCGGGTCGCTGGGGATGACGTCCACCCAGAGCTCGCCGCAGTAGAGCCGCCACCAGCGGCCGCCATAGCCGAATCCGGGCCGCCCCGCCGGGCGAACATCCGGATTCCACTGGCCGCAGTTCAGGAAGTGGCTGTCCGCACCCAGCTCGGCGAAGAAGTTCTGGGCCCGGTGTTCCCTGTCGAAATCGTAGTCGTAATAGGCAAGGTCGATGGTCAGTGCATCACCGGGTGTAATGCGCAGGGCCAGGCTGGCCACCGCGCGCTCGTGCCCGCCCAGCCGGTCGTTGCTGCCTTGCTTGAAATCAATATCGGCGTAGGGGTGCGTATTCTTCCAGGTGCCGTCGAACTCCGAGTAGTCGTATCCGGCAAGTACCGAAATCAGGCCGGGCACAATCGGGCCGGACACCGTGCCGGCGTAGTCATAACGCGAATGATTGCCAGCGACGACCTGCCCCTGCAGGTCCCACTCATCGCCGGGCCTTCTGGGAATGTAGTTGATCGCGCCCATGAAGGCGTTGCGACCGTAGCGGGCGCTTTGCGGGCCCTTGACCACTTCGACTCGCTCCATGTTGGCGAAGCCGAGGTCGGTCACATAGCTGCGCGGCAGATATACGCCGTCGAAGAAAACCGACACGTTCTGCTCGCCGGACTGCAATATCGACACCTGGGTGGTGCCGCGTACGACCGGCGTGGTCCCGCCGGAGCCGCCGAAGTCCTCGAAATTGAATCCGGGGGTGAACAACGCGACGTCGCGCATGTCCTGGATGCTGCGCTTCTGCAACTCCTCCGCGGTGAACGCGGTGATGGACAGCGGGATGTCCTGGATCGCCTCTTCGCGCTTGCGCGCGGTGACCACGATCTCCTCCAGCTGGGCCTCCTGGCCGACGGCGATATTGACCTGTGCAGGTCCGAACAGGATTGCCGCGGCTACGGCCAGGCAAATGGGAATTGCTTTACAGCGGTTTTTCATGAGAAGACCTCCCGGTCTCATGGGATCGAAAAAATGGCGGATGATCAGGTGTTCAGGCGTTGCGCGTTGCGCGCAGGGACCCGAGAAATCCAAGGCCTTTTTTGGAATTGCGCACGGTAAATCCGGCCCTGGCGATTTCTTTGCCGAAATGCATGTCCTGGAATTCGTTGCGCCAGACCTCGTTGTTCCAGCGGTAGTCCCACCAGCGGCGGAAACTGCGATAGGGGGTGGGCGGACGCTGATCGGCCCGAAAATCGCCGGACTGAAACACACCGCCCGGGCGGGTAATCCGGTGCACCTCTTTCACGATCGCCCGTGTGACGGAAGCAGGCACTTCGTGAAACAGGATGTAGGAATACACCAGGTCGAAATGGCCGTCCGGAAAACCGGTGTCTTCGGCCAGGCCCTGAACGAAGTGCACTTCCTTGCCGAGGTCGGCCGCGCGCATGTGCGCGTAGCGGACCATCGGTCCGGAAACGTCAATGCCCCAGACTTCCGCGTCCGGGAACCGGTCCTTGAGCGCAACGGTCAGCCGGCCCGGACCGCAGCCCAGGTCGAGAATGCGCTTGAAGCGGCCATCTTCCGGTGGCTCCGCCGTGGAGGCGACCAGCTTCTGCCGCTGGTCCTGTTCGTTGCCCATACGGAAGTGATTGGTGCCGTAGTGATAAATGTAGCCGGCGAAGGGATCACCCACATATCCGCCCGGCTGGATGTGAATTTCGTGGGAAGCGTATTCCGGAACCTTGAAATCGGGATCCAGCGTCACCGAGCCCGGACCTGCCTTTTCGGCGGCGTCCAGCTCGGCCATGTAGGCGTCGGCGTTGGCGTGGAATTCGTCGGCAACCAGCTTCCAGCAATGCTGCTGACCGGTGATCCAGTAGCGAACGCTGGCGCCCACGATCGGGTCGCCCTCAAGGGCCGCCTGGACCTGCTCCAGCGGAACGTCGCCCTCGGGATCAATGCCCTTCGCCTTGAAAATGGCATTGGCCCGTTCCTCGGCGGCCCTGCCCAGCGGTCCCTGCGTCCAGGCCCTGAAACCGGTCAGGAACTCGTGCCGGCTCTCCAGGTCCAGGCTGGGCATGCGCTCCTGTATGCCCACGGTGCCGCGCGGCTCGATGTCGAGCGGCAAGGAAGACGGTGCGGCCGTGGACGCGCTTGCCTTGCGCGTAGCCGCCGTGGCCGAAAAGGCCGCGGCCAGGGACCCCAATATCGTGCGTCGGTTCATCATGACTGGTCACCTCCCATGCCGGCGCGATTCGTCGGACCCTCCGGGGCCGACCGGTTGCGGAACTCCATCATCGGCTGGCCCTCGCCCGAATGCCCCACCGTGATCGAACCGAACGTCCGCTCGATGAAACTGTCGCGCTCGGCACGCCAGGACGCCTCCTCCTCCGCGCTCGGCATGTAACCCTCGATCATCTCGCGCGTCACCTTCCCATGGTCCTCCAGCAATCGCTCCATGATCTTCATGCGCCGGGCCTGCGCCCAGATCTCGGTGCTCACCGACACCAGCGCCGTCATCAGATGATCCATCGCCGGATCCTTCATGAACGTGGCCTGGTCCGTGTCGGACTTGATGAAATCGGCCGTGTAGCCGGGATTGTCGGTCATATAAACCCCTCCCACTCCGCGATTCGAGTATACACGCGGCCGCCCATGCCGCACAGCGGCCCCGGGGCCTGTTGGAACTAGTCGCAACGCTGAGCGTATTCCTGTTCCTTCAGCCGCCAGGTGACTTCACCATCCGGGGCACGGGTTGAATCGGATATGACGCTGCCCGCGCCCTCCAGGTGGGAAAGCAAGCCCTCTACGACGCCGTGGGGCGGGTTTCCAAAGTCCTCGCCCAGTCCCATCCGTTCGTGAATTTGCGCAGCCGTAAGCCCGGCCGGTTTTCCGTGGGCATGAAACAACACGTCCAGGATCGCTTCATTCATGTGCGAAAGGCCGATCCGCGTCAGGTGCCTGATTCTTCCTGCGATGGTCAAGACTTTCCTCCTAAGTGGACTGATGTCGCAAGCTGCGTGCCGGAGTTGACTCTGGGAATATGGCGCGCCCGGAGAGATTCGAACTCCCGACCTTCTGGTTCGTAGCCAGATGCTCTATCCAGGCTAAGCTACGGGCGCGCAGCCGCGGATTATATTAGGCTGCGGGCGTCGGTTTCGGCGCCGGTTCGCGTTGACCCGGGGCGCAGGTAGATTCCTTCCTTGTAGAAGCGTTCGAGCGAGTCCTTCATCGCCGCGAAATTCGCGTACGGGTTGTCCTGCGGGTCGCCGGCCCACAAGTCGCCCGGCAGGCCGTGGCCCTGTTCGTACCAGTCCACGTAGCTGCGCGGCTCGTCCCAGATCAGCATGTTGGCGGACGCCTTGGCGCGATAGCGGCGCAGCTCGGCCAGGTCCAGGTTGGCCTGGAAGCTCACCTTGCCCGAGGTGTCGGCCTCGCCGAGCAGGCGGCCGTCGTAGCCGATGATGCGCGTATAACCGCGCAGGAACGTGCCCGGATGCACGGCATGCGGGTCGAAGTACTCGCCGCCCGGGCGCGGCGCCAGGATATAGGCGCCGTTGTCGTGGGCCCGGGTCATGCGGCACTCCTCCCACGGCCGGCGGCCGGCGCCGTGCGGATCGGAGGTGCAGTGAATGATCACTTCCGCGCCGCGTTTCGCCAGCATGTGCGCCGTCTCCGGCACGGTGTGGTCGAAACACACCATGGCGGCGAGCTTGCCCAGCGGGGTGTCCACCACCGGGAACAGCGCGTCGTAGCCGAGCTCCTCGACCAGCCGCGAGTAGATGCTGCCGGGTGTCGTGTCGGGCAACTGCCCCCAGATGTCGGCGCAATGCAGCTTGCGGTAATGCAGGATCAGGTCGCCGGAATCGTTGAGGATGAAAGCGGAGTTGAACACCCGCTCGGGAAAGCGCGGGTCCTTCTCGAACGTCGAGCCGGCCACGTACACGTGGTTCTTCTGCGCGAATTCGCTCAACACGTCCGTCTCCGGCCCCGGATAGGTGATCGCGATGCGCTCCAGGGTCTTGGGCGTGCGCTTGCCGAAGCCGCCGGAGCCGGTCATGAAGAATTCGGGAAAGCACACCAGCCGGACATTGGGGATAAAGGCGCTGCGTGCGGCCAGGCCGATGGCTTCGTCGAGGTTCTGCCTGAGGATTTCTTCGGGGTTTGGCGTGTCCATGTGAATCACGCGGAACTCGTTCTGGACCAGCAGCGCCGAGTACTGGTCCTCGGTGGGCCCGTCGATGCGGTTGGCTTGCGCCTGCGCCGCGATCCGCCGGCCGGCTTCTTCGCTCCATCCGTCGCGGGTCTGCGGCATTTCCCGCGCGGCGGCCTGGTCGGCAGCGGCCGCCTGCAGGTAGCCGGGCGCGTAGAGCATGCTGCGCATGTACACGGGCTGGTTCATGAACAGCGTTGAGCGCTTGCGGCGCAGAAACTCGATGCTGAAGTCGGGCTTGAGAAAACTCTCGCCCTGGCCGGCCTCCTCTACCGTCTGCTGGTCGTGAAGGTAGAGAGCGGAGGCGCAGGGCAGGCGCACGTTCACGTCGCCGGACAGCTGCGCGTGGGGGGTGGCGACCGCCACGTAAGCGGAACTCTCGTAGGCGCGGGTGCGGCGCGCGCGCAGGCGGCTTTCGAAGCCGGCGTCGCGACGCTCTCGGCAGGGGTTCAGGATCACTTCGGCGCCGTTGTAGGTCAGCACCCGGGCGTAGTGCGAATACAGGATGTCCTCGCCGGTGAGAATGCCCAGCCGGCCCAGCGGCGTGTCCAGCACCGGCAGATCGGCGGGCCTGCCCAGTTCGCAGGCGCTGTCGGTGAATCCTTCGATGAAGTCGGGTGTGATCTTCGGAACGCGCAGGGCCGTGTTGCCGTCGGGGCCCACGACGAAACCCACCGTTTGCGGCTCGTCCGAATGGGCCGCCAGCACCGGCACGGCGCCGGCGATGTAGATTCCATGAAAGTTCGACGCCGCGCCTGCCTCGGCGAGCAACTCCCGTTCGGGGCGCGGCTGCTCCCAGTCGGCCTCCCCCAGCGGCAACAGCAACAAGGAGCCGCCGATGTCGCCGAATTGCAGGGAGGCAGCCTCGGCCAGGCTGAGCAGCCGTGCGCCGGTGGCATCCGCATGCCAAGATTCCTGGGTAATGATCAACATTTGCAATGCCCCCCGAATGTCGCCGCGTCAGCCGGTCCCCAATCCGGGAATCCGGTGTTCGCCGAGAGCCGTGCTGACGTTCTTGGTTTCCATGTAGAAATCGAAGCTGTAGTCGCCGCCGTCGCGGCCGATCCCGCTGGCCTTCATGCCGCCGAACGGCGCCGGCAGATGGCGCACGTTCTGGGAATTTACCCAGATCATACCGACTTCCAGCGCTTCGGACAGTCGCCGCGCGCGCTCCGGATCGGCGGTCCAGAGGTAGGCGGCCAACCCGTAGCGCGTATCGTTGGCCTGCGACAGTGCGTCCGCTTCGTCGGTAAAGGGGATGGCGGTCAGTACCGGGCCGAATATTTCTTCCTGGGCGATCCGCATGTCATTGCGCGCGCCGCTGAACAGCGTGGGCTGGACGTAGTGACCCGGCCAGGGCAAATCGGCATGGGCGCCTCCGGCGGAAATGGTCGCGCCCTCGTCCCTGGCGATATCGAAGTACGAGCTGACCTTCTCCATGTGGTCCGGGTGAATCAGGGGGCCGACCTCGGTGTCCGGGTCCAGCGGGTGGCCGACCCGGATGGCCCGCGTACGCCCGGCGACTCTTTCGACGAACTCGTCGTGAATCGACTGCTGCACCAGGAGGCGGCTGGAGGACGTGCAGCGCTCGCCGTTCAGGCTGTAGATCATGAACACCACGGCATCCAGCGCCCGTTCGAGGTTGGCGTCGTCGAACACGATGACCGGGTTCTTGCCGCCCAGCTCGAAATGCACCCGCTTGAGGGTCGGCGCGCCCTGGGCCATGATGCGCGCGCCGGTGGCCGACTCGCCGACAAAGGCGATGGCCCTGATGGCATCGTGCTCGGTCAGCGCCCTGCCCGCTTCCTCTCCGATGCCCTGCACCGTATTCAGGACGCCGGGCGGCAACCCCGCCTGGTCGCATATTTCCGCGAGCAGTTGCGCGGTGAGCGGGCTCCATTCGGCCGGCTTGTGCACGACCGTGCAGCCGGCCGCCAGGGCCGGCGCGATCTTCCAGGTGGACAGCATGAAGGGCGTGTTCCACGGCGTGATCACGCCCACCGGACCGATCGGCTGGCGCATCGTGTAGTTGTCGTGTTCGGAGGCAGGCAGCGACACGCCGCGGCGAGCATCCGGGGCCCGTTCGGCGAAAAACCGGAAATTGACGGCCGCGCGCGCCGCGGCCTTGGCGGTGAAGCGCAGCGCCTGGCCGGTGTCCATGGACTCGACCAGGGCGATCTCGTCCGCGCGCGCTTCGATCGCATCGGCAATTCCGTGCAGCAATTCCGCGCGGCGTTCGCCGGACACGGCGGCCCAGCCGGGAAAGGCGTCGCGGGCGGCGGCGCAGGCAGCGTCGACGTCCGCCGCGCTGCCGGCGGCGACGCGATTGATCAGCGCTCCGTCGGCGGGGCAATGATTGGAAAAAGTCTTACCGGATTCACCCGCGCAAACCCTGCCGCCGATGAAATGGCCCTGTACGTCGGCGGCGAAACGCTCCATGTACGGGCGGGCGCGTTTCAGGTTTTCTTCCAGTGTCGGGGGCACTTGCCACTTTCCCTGATCAGTGTGCTGGGCCGGATATTATCCGCCCCGGAACGGATCGCGCGCCAGCATGGTCACATTTTTCTGCCAGCCGCGCGGCAGCATGCGGCCCCTCAGCGCGCGCTTGCCCAGGTAGCTCTCCAGCGTCTTGCCGCGCAGCGTCATCTTGCGTTCCCCGCAATGCACGATCAGCCGGTCGCGCGGCCCGACGATCGTCGCCGCGGCCAGCCGTTCACCGTTCTTCAGCCCGATCAGCAGCACTCCGCGGCCGGCGGCCGACTCCGGCAGTTCGTCGACGCCGAACAGCAGCAGGCGCCCGTCGCCTGACACCACGGCAACGCGGCACGGTGAATCGAGCACGGAGACCGGCAGCAGCGGCTCGGAGTCTTCGGCCAGGTTCAGAAACGCCTTGCCGGCGCGCGAACGCGAAAACAGCTTTGCGGTCGATGCGACGAACCCGTGCCCGCGGGTTCCGCATACCAGCCATCGCGACCCCGGATCGCCCCCCATCACGCCGCTCCAGCGCTCTCCGTCCGCCACGTTGAATCGGCTGGACAGCGGTTCGCCGTGCGTGCGCGCCGAGGGCAGGCTGTGCGCCGGGAGCGTATAGACGCGCCCTTCGCTGCTCAGGAACACGACCTGCTGATTCGACTTGCACTGCAGATCGCAGAGCAGTTCGTCTCCGGGACGGAAACTCAGGGCCGCGCTGTCCAGTTCATGGCCCTTGCCGGCGCGGGCGAAGCCGTGGCGCGACAGCACGACGGTCAGCGGCTCGGCCGGAGTCACGTCCTCCTCCTGGTATGCCGCCGCCGGCGCGGCATCGTCCACGATCCGCGTCCGGCGTTCGTCGCCATGCTCCTCGGCCAGCTTGCGTAATTCCGCGATCATGAGCTTGTCGAACTTTGCCTTGTCCGCCAGCGTCGCGCGCAGCACCTCGCGTTCGACCTCGAGTTCTTCCTGCTCCGCCAGCAGCTTCTCTTCCTCGATGCGGGCCAGGTTGCGCAGCCGGATGTTCAGAATGCCCTCGGCCTGCTCGCGGCTCAGCCTGAATCGCTCCATCAGGCGCGTCCCGGGATTGTCCTCGTAACGCACGATGGCGATGACCTCGTCCAGGTTGAGATAGGCGATCATCAGGCCCTCCAGGACGTGCAGGCGAGTCGACACCTGGTCTTCGCGATGCTTCAGGCGGCGGCGAAGCGTGGCGCGCCGGAACTTCAGCCATTCCACCAGCATGCCGCGCAGGTCGCGGACCCGCGGTCGGCCGTCCTCGCCGATGACGTTCAGGTTCACCCGCAGGGACCGCTCCAGGTCGGTGGTGGCGAACAGGTGGGCCATCAGCGCATCGACGTCCACGCGCGCGGAACGGGGCACCAGCACCAGGCGCACCGGGTTCTCGTGATCGCTCTCGTCGCGCAGGTTCTCCAGCATCGGCAGGCGCTTGGCCTGCATCTGCCTGGCAATCTGTTCGAGCACGCGGCTCCCGGATACCTGCCACGGTAATTCGTGGATCACCACAACGTCCTGCTCGCGCTTCCACGATGCGCGAACCCTGAACACGCCCTGCCCCTTCCTGTAGATCTCCTGGATTTCCGCCGCCGGCGTGATCAGTTCACCGCCCGTCGGGAAATCGGGCCCCGGGATCAGGCCGGCGAGCGTGTCGTAATGCAATTTCGGCCGCGCGGCGATCCTCTCCAGCGCGACGGCCAACTCTCGAAGGTTATGCGGAGGTATATCCGTTGACATGCCGACCGCAATTCCGGTGGACCCGTTGATCAGCACATTGGGCAGCTGCGCAGGTAGGAGTTCGGGCTCCTTGAGCGTGCCGTCGAAGTTGTCGGTCCAGTCGACCGTGCCCTGGCCCAGTTCCGCCAGCAGCGTTTGCGCGTACGCGGTAAGGCGCGCCTCGGTGTAGCGCATGGCGGCGAAGGACTTGGGATCGTCGATTGCGCCGAAGTTGCCGTGACCGTCCACCAGCGGGTGGCGATAGGCGAAAGGCTGCGCCAGGTGCACCATCGCCTCGTAGCAGGCCGAATCGCCATGCGGATGGAACTTGCCGATCACGTCGCCGATCGTGCGGGCGCTCTTGCGCGGCTTGGCGGTGGCTGCAAGGCCCAGTTCGCTCATTGCATAGACGATGCGGCGCTGCACCGGCTTGAGACCGTCGGCCAGATGGGGCAGCGCGCGGTCCAGGATGACGTACATGGAGTAGTCCAGGTACGCCTGCTCCGCGTACTCGGCCAGCGGCCGCGTTTCGGCGTTCTCGCGCGGCACCAGCGTCAGTTGCGGTCCGGTCATCAGCTCGCGGCGAGGTCGCCCTTGTCTTCCAGCCAGGCCCGGCGGTCCGCGGCGCGCTTTTTCGCCAGCAGCATGTCGAGCACCCTGTACGCATCTTCCGCTTCATCCATTTGAAGCCGGATCAGCCGGCGGGTGTCCGGCTCCATGGCGGTCTCGCGCAATTGCTTCGCGCTCATCTCGCCAAGGCCCTTGAAGCGGGTCACGGCAACCTTGCGTTTGGCAAAGCGGCGCATCAGCGATTCACGCTCCTCCTCGGTGAGCGCATAGTGCGTTTCCTTGCCTACATCGAGCCGGTAAAGCGGCGGCATGACCACGTGCACGTGACCTCCGCGCACCAGCGCAGGAAAATGCCGGGCGAACAAGGCGCAGATCAGCGTGGCGATGTGCCGCCCGTCCGAATCGGCGTCCGCCAGTATGCATACGCGGTGGTAACGCAGATTACCCAGGTCCGGATCGCCCGCCTGGATGCCCAGCGCCAGCGCGATGTCATGCACCTCCTGAGACGAGTCGAGATCCGCCGAATCCACTTCCCAGGTGTTCAGGATCTTGCCGCGCAGAGGCAGAATGGCCTGGTATTCGCGGCGCCGCGCCTGGCGGGCGGAGCCCCCGGCGGAATCGCCCTCGACCAGAAAAATCTCGCACTCGTCCGGCGCCGTGCTGGCGCAGTCGGCCAGCTTGCCGGGCAGAGCCGGTCCCGACACCGGCGTGCGCCGCGGCGTCTTGCGGGCGGCCTTGAGCCGGCGCTGGGCCGCCGCGATCGCCTGCCTCGCGATCCGTTCGCCCAGCTCCGAGTGCTGGTTGAGCCAAAGCGCCATGCCGCCGCGCACGGCCTCGGCCACGAAACCGGCGCAGTCCCGCGACGCCAGCGACTCCTTCATCTGCCCGGAGAACTGCGGCTCCGCGAGCTTCACCGAGAGCACGAAGTTCACCCCGTCCCACACGTCCGGAGGCGAAATCTTCACATCGCGCGGCAGCAGCTTGTGAAATTCGCAGAATTCCCGCAAACCCTCGGTCAGTCCGGTGCGGAGACCGTTGACATGCGTGCCGTGGCGCGGCGTGGGCACCAGGTTGACGTAGCTTTCCTCGACCCGCTTGGCGCCGTCTTCGGCCCATTGCACGACGCAATCGAGCGTACGCTCCTCGTCATCGAGCTGGGAAAACCGCAGCGGCTCGTCAGGCAGCCGTTCGCCTTCGCCGTGTTCTTCCTGCAGATACTGGGCCAGACCGTCCTCGTAGCGCCACTTCACCTGCGCGCCATCGGACTCCGTGGTCAGCGATACGGTCAGCCCCGGACAGAGCAGCGCCTTGGCGCGCAATACCCGTTTGAGCGACGGCAGGTGAAAACTGGCTTTTGAAAAGTACTGGGGATCCGGCCAGAACCGGATCCAGGTGCCGGTATTGGCTTTCGCGACGGTTCCCACAGCCTCCAGCGCCCGCTGGGGCTCGCCGCCGGCGAATTCCATGTGCCACTCGCTCCCGTCGCGGCGCACCCGCACCTTGAGGCGGGTCGAGAGGGCGTTGACCACCGACACGCCCACGCCGTGCAGGCCGCCGGAATAACGGTACTGACGGCGCGAGAACTTGGCCCCGGCGTGCAGGCGAGTCAGGATCAGCTCCACGCCCGTCAGTCCGGTTTCCTCGTGGACGTCCACCGGCATTCCGCGGCCGTTGTCCTCCACGGCCAGCGAACCGTCCCCGTGCAGCGTCACGTCGATGCGATCGCACTTTTTGCGGTCGGCCAGTGCCTCGTCGACGCTGTTGTCGATCACCTCGTGGGCGAGGTAGTTGGGACGCGCCGTATCGGTGAACATCCCCGGCCGGCGTCGGACAGGGTCAAGGCCGCTGAGGACTTCAATGTCGTCAGCGCGATAGGCGGCCTTCATGTCAGTGCCGTATCCCGGGAACTATCCGCTAATTCAGGCCCTATCGTCTCTGGTGTGCTGTCCCAACGCCGCCCGGATCATGCAAGATCGTAGCGATCGAGATTCATCACCTTGGTCCAGGCAGCCACGAAGTCGCTTACGAACTTCTCCTCTGCGTCATCGAAGCCATAGACTTCCGCGATGGCCCGGAGCTCCGAGTTCGAACCGAAGACCAGGTCCACGCGGGTGCCGGTCCACCTGGCATCTCCGGTCGTGCGGTCGCGGCCCTCGAATACGTCTTCCGATGCGGAGGACGCCTGCCACTCGGTGTTCATGTCGAGCAGATTCACAAAGTAGTCATTGGTCAGGCTACCGGGGCGATCCGTGAGTACGCCATGCTCCGACTGCCCGGCATTCGCATTCAGTACACGCATGCCGCCGACGAGCGCCGTCATTTCGGGTGCGGTCAGCGTCAGCATGCAGGCCCGTTCAACCAGCAGCTCTTCGGCCGACGCCTGGTGCTCACCCTGGAGATAGTTGCGGAACCCGTCCGCGGTGAGCTCGAGCACGGCGAACGACTCCTCGTCGGTCCACTCCTCGGACGCGTCGGTGCGCCCGGGCGAGAACGGGACCTCGACGTCGTGTCCGGCGCTACTTGCCGCCTGTTCAACGCCGGCACACCCGGCCAGCACGATCAGGTCGGCAATCGAGACGCGCTTGCCGCCGGATTGCGAGTCGTTGAACTCCGCCTGGACCTGTTCCAGGATCTGCAGCACACTCGCCAGCGCGGCCGGGTCGTTTACTTCCCAGTCCCTCTGTGGCGCGAGGCGGACGCGCGCTCCGTTAGCCCCTCCGCGCTTGTCGGTGCCGCGGAACGTTGCCGCCGAGGCCCAGGCCGTCGAGACCAGCTGGGAAACCGACAAACCCGTGGCCAGAACCCTGGCTTTCAGGTCCGCGATATCCTGCTCCCCGATCAACTCATGATCGACGTCGGGGACCGGGTCCTGCCACAGCTGCGGCTCGGTAGGAACCAGCGGTCCGAGATACCGGCTGGTGGGCCCCATGTCACGGTGCAGCAGCTTGAACCAGGCCTTGGCGAAGGCGTCCGCGAGATCGTCCGGGTTCTCGAGGAAGCGCTTTGAAATCGGCGCGTAGTCCGGATCCATCCTCAACGAGAGATCCGTCGTGAGCATCATGGGGGCGTGCTTCTTCGAGGGATCGTGCGCATCCGGCACCGTGGCCACGTCGGAAGCGTTCTCGGGCTCGTATTGCGATGCGCCGGCCGGGCTCTTCGTCAACTGCCACTCGTACTGGTGCAGGTTCTCCATGAAGTTGTTGTCCCACTTCACGGGGTTTTCGGTCCACGCGCCTTCCAGGCCGCTGGTGATCGTATCGCCGCCTTTCCCGCTGCCGAAGCTGCTCGTCCAACCGAGGCCCTGCTCGTCGATATCGGCGCCCTCCGGTTCGGCGCCGACGTGGCTGTCCGGGGCCGCGCCATGCGCTTTTCCGAAGGTGTGCCCGCCCGCAATAAGTGCAATCGTCTCCTCGTCGTTCATCGCCATGCGCTTGAACGTGGTGCGAATGTACCGGGCGGCTGCGCGCGGATCCGGATTGCCGCCGGGCCCCTCCGGGTTCACGTAGATCAGACCCATGTGGTCGGCGCCCAGGCGTTCCTCGAGTTCTCCGTCTTCGCTGTGGCGCTCGTCGGCAAGCCACTCGTTCTCGGCCCCCCAGTCGGTCTCGTCGGCCTCCCAGACGTCCGGGCGCCCGAAGGCGAAACCGAAGGTCTTGAAGCCCATCGACTCCAGGGCGCAGTTGCCGGCGAACAGCAGCAGGTCGGCCCACGAGATTTTGTTGCCGTACTTCTGCTTGATCGGCCACAGCAGGCGGCGGGCCTTGTCCAGGTTCGCGTTGTCGGGCCAGCTGCCCAGAGGCGCGAAGCGTTGGTGGCCCGAACCGCCGCCGCCGCGACCATCGCTGATGCGGTAGGTGCCTGCGGCATGCCAGGTCATCCGGATGAAGAGGGGTCCATAGTGGCCGTAGTCGGCGGGCCACCAGTCCTGCGAGGTGGTCATCACTTCTTCGATGTCCTGTTTCAGCGCATCCACGTCAAGGGTCTTGACCGCCTCGGCGTAGCTGAAGCCCGCGTCCATCGGATCGGACGCGGGAGAATTTTCTCGAAGTACCTTCAGGTTTAGCTGATTCGGCCACCAGTCCTGGTTCGTTGTCATCTGATCTTTCCTATAGCAATTTTTCGAGGTTCGCGCGCCCTTCCGAAACCGTCACGCGCTCTCGATATTCTAGCCTCAATCGTTCGCCTTTTTCTTCGGGTGAGCCTGGTTCTGCGCTCCTTTTTCTTCGGGTGCGCCCTGTTCTCCGCCCCTTCCCCCGCGGGGGACGCATAAAGTCGTCCTGACGCTCGGCGGGGGCTTCCTGCCCCCGACGCCCCCGCGGGGGAAGGGGCGGAGAACAGGGCTCCGGGACTGCCGGCCCCCGTGCCTCGGAGGCTTGGGGAGTTGTCGAAATTCGTGGGAATCGGTACCCTCGTTGACCGGGCAAACGTACAAGCGCAAATGTGAAAAGGAGAAGGGCTTAATGGCTGTGCATTACATTCCGGAGGGTTACGGTTCGGTAACGCCGTACATGGTCGTTGAAGACGTGGACCAACTCGTGGACTTCCTCACGGCGGCATTCGGCGCCGAGGAAAAGGAGCGGGTCCCCAACCAGGACGGCAAGACGGGGCACGCGGAGGTCCTGATCGGCGACTCGTACGTAATGATGGGCAGGGCGCAGGAGGATTTCCCGGCGCTGCCCTGCATGCTCTACATTTATGTGCCGGACACCGACGCCAGCTACGCGCAGGCGCTCAAGGCGGGGGCACAGTCCTTTCAGGAGCCGCAGGACATGTTCTACGGCGACCGCAACGCCGTCGTAACGGACCCGACCGGCAACACCTGGTGCATCGCGACGCACCAGGAAACCCTTTCGCCGGAAGAGCTGGCGAAGCGAGCCGAGGAAAACATGCGCTAGAGCCCCCGGGATGCCGCCTCCCACGAGAGGAAGGCACACAAAGGGGCGGGATCGAAGTGCAATCCCCCCGCGAGGCTACAATGCGGCCATGGAGAGCTTGCCGGAATGAGTGACGAGAAAGCGACCGAAGGCGTCCAGGGCCTGGAGCAGGCGCTCAAGGACCTGGAGCAGATCGTCATCAACCTGGAAAAGGGCGACCTGCCCCTGGCCGAGGCGATCAGGCAGTTCGAACGAGGGGTGGAGCTGACGCGCCGTTGCCAGCAGGTGCTCAAGGAAGCCGAGCAGAAGGTTCAGGTCCTGAGCGATGGAATGCTGGAGGACGTCGACCCCAAGACGCTCAGGAAACCGGACGGCGAAAACGGCGGAGGCGGATCACTCCCCCTGTAATCCCGCCGCGACCGACTCGACCGCTTCCATCACCCTGAGCAGGTTGCCACCCCAGAGTCTGGCGATCTGCTCCTCGGAGTAACCGCGCCGCACCAGTTCCACCGTAACGTTGAGGGTTTCGCCGGCGTTGTCCCAACCCTCGATGCCCCCTCCGCCGTTGAAATCGGACGAAATCCCCACATGGTCGATCCCGATCAGCCCGACCGCGTAGTCGATGTGATCGGCGAGGTGCTTCACCGACGCGCGGGGCGGCATGCGGGTAATTTCACTCAGGCGCGAGTAGTAGTTTTCACGCTGTTCGGTGGACATGCGGGCGAAATCGCCGGCATTCCTTAGACTCATGTCCCGGTACAGCGCGCCCATGGCCTCGATCTTTTCCGGCGGAGTCTCGCGCAGGTAGGAATCGAAGGCCACGATCTGCACCACGCCGCCGTTGTCCCGCATCGCCAGCAGCGCTTCGTCGCTCAGGTTGCGCGCATGCGCGAAGGCGCCCTTGGCGGCCGAGTGCGAGGCGATCACCGGCGCCTCGGACGCTTCGATCGCATCCATCGCCGTGGCCTCCGAGGCATGGGATATGTCCACCATGATCCCCAGTTCGTTGGCGCGCCGGATCACCGCGCGGCCGAACTCGCTCAGTCCGCCATGTTCCGACCTGGGCTCGCCCAGCGCCAGGTTGGGGACGGCGGAATCGCCGATGTCGTTGTGGCCGTTGTGCACCAGGCCCAGGTAACGCGCCCCGGACGCGTAGTGGACATCGAGCAGGTTCACGTGGCGGCCTATTGAAAAGCCATTCTCGATGCCGATCAGCGCCACGCGGCGGCCTTCGGCGTGTATGCGGCGGACGTCCGCGGCGGTAAGCGCCAGCCCGATGCGTTCGGAGTGGTCGACGTCGGTCATCCTGCGGATGGCCGCGTACTTGACGAAGGCGTCGGCGATCGCGCGGGCGTAGCCGGCCTCGCTGCGCTCGCGCTGCATCACGAAAACGATGAAGAACGCCGCATCCAGCCCGCCCTGCTCCATGCCCGGCAGGTCCACCTGCTGGCCGGGCGGCTTGGCCCGCGCCGGATCGTAAGCCTCCGTGCCGAAATCCGGCGGGATGTCCACGTGGGTATCGATGGCGATCACCCGCTCGTGGATGGTCCGTGCAAGTACCCGCAGGTCCTCTTCGGTATCAGCGCCGGCGGCGCCTGCAAATAATCCCGCCATCAATATCGCTACGGTCCAACCGCCCCTTTGCTTCATGGCCTGCGCCCCTGTCCCGCGCCGGAAACGGCCAAAAGAATACAGCAATCACGGCGCAAAGCCATGGTGTACCATTACGCGTTGTTCTGATACATTGTTTCTTACCGGGGGTACAAACTAATGAAACGTCTTTCAGTACTTTCCTTCGCCCTTTCCCTGCCGCTCGTCGGCGTCCTTGCAACGGCTCCGGCCACGGCCCAGGAGGAGGCAGCAGAGGCTGCCTCCGGCGCGATTGACGAAATCGTGGTGCTGGGAACGCGCCGCCGCGAAGGACGGTCGGCGACGGATTCGCTGGTGCCGGTCGATTACATCGGCGGCGACGATCTCGGCAGTCAGGGACCGACCGACATGGACGCCCTGCTTTCGGCCCTGGTGCCTTCCTACAACGTGGATCAGCAGGCCATCAACGACGCGGCCACGCTGATCCGGCCGGCGCGGCTACGCGGCCTGCCTCCCGATTCGACCCTCGCGCTGGTCAATCGCAAGCGCCGCCATCGCGCCGCGGTCATCACCTTTCTCGGCAACGGCGTGGCCGACGGCTCGCAGGGTCCCGATCTCTCCGCGATCCCGGCCATTGCGATCAAGAGCGTCGAAGTCCTGCGCGACGGAGCGGCGTCGCAATACGGTTCGGACGCCATCGCGGGCGTGATCAACTTCACGCTCAGGGACGACGCCGAAGGGAGCACGATCACCGCGAAATACGGAACCTACTTCGAAGGCGATGGCGACGCCGTAAACGTCGCGGCCAACTTCGGGCTTCCGCTCACCTCCAACGGATTCGCGAATTTCAGCTTCGAGTACAAGCAGTCCGACCCCACCGACCGCTCGGTGCAGCGCACCGACGCCCAGGGCCTGGTGGACGCAGGCAACCCGTACATCCCGGATCCGAACTATCCGCATGTGTTCCATCCCAACGTCATGGTGTGGGGCGCGCCGGAATTCGAGTACGACTACAAGATGTTCGCCAATCTCGGGCTCGATCTCGGTGGCGGGCGCGAGGCCTACGCGTTCGGAAACTTCGCCAAGCGCAAGATGGAAGGCGGGTTCTACTTCCGTAATCCGCACACCCGCAGCGGCGTCTTCGCCGGTCCCGAAGTCACGATTGACGGCGTAACGTACGACACCGTGAAGGTCGCCGACCTGTCCCCCGGAGGGATTCTGGACGACCACGCATGCCCGCCCATTCGCATCATGAACAATGTGGCCAATCCCGGCGACATTGCCGCGGTTGAGGCCGACCCCGATTGCTTCTCCTTCATTTCGGCGTTTCCCGGCGGCTTCGTTCCAAGGTTCGGCGGCATTCTGACCGACTACTCCGCGGCATTCGGGGTTCGAGGCGACTTGATCGGCGACTGGTCGTTCGACGCCAGCGCCGTGTTCGGCGTGAACGATGTCGACTTCACGATGCGCCACACCATCAACCCGCAACTGCTGGCCAAGCTGCCGCACGGCCAGCGGACGGAAATCCCGATCAATTACTTCCCGGGCTCGTACACGCAAACCGACTACACGGTTAACTTCGACGTCACCAGGGACATGACGATCGGCGATCTGCCCGCGCATATCGCGATGGGCGTAGAGCACCGCCGGGAGAAATTCAAGGTGGAAAGCGGCGACGAGAACTCCTGGTTCCTCGACGACAGCCCCGGAGGGCTGGCCCAGCAGGGCTTCGGAATCGGGTCCAACGGGTTCACCGGTTTCGGGCCGCGGCTGGCCGGCGAGTTCGGCCGCAACAGCTACGCCGCCTATGGGGACGTGGAAGTCGAAGTTACCGACACGTTCACGTTCCAGGTGGCCGGCCGCTACGAGGACCATGCCGATATCGGCAACACCTTCGACGGCAAGGTGGCGGGGCGTCTTGACGTAAGCGAAACGGTCTCCCTGCGCGCGGCGGCCAGCACCGGGTTCCGCGCGCCGACGGTGGGCCAGGCGAACATCCTGAACGTGACCACGGCATTTACCGGCGGCATGCTCGCCGATGAGGCCACCTTGCCGCCCACCCACCCGGCGGCCGCCATCGTGGGCGCTCAGCCGCTCACGCCGGAAGAAGCCGTGAACCTCACCGTGGGCGCGGTCATCCAGCTGGACGCGCTCGACATCACGGTGGACTATTTCAACATCGAGGTCGAGGACAGGATCGCAAGAAGCTCGGAGAAAATCCTTTCAGCAGCCAATATTCAACAGCTGCTGGCCGCGGGAGTGGCCGATGCCCAGGCCTTTACCGCAGTGCGGTTCTACACCAACAACTTCACCACTACCACCCAGGGCATCGACCTGGTCGCCACCTATCCCCTGGACTTCGGCATGGGCGAGACGAATCTGAGCCTGGCGGCCAACTGGACCGATACCACGGTGGACGAGCGCGACCCGGACGTGATCAACGACAAGCGGGTCACCCAACTGGAGGGGAATACGCCCTCCAACCGCTTTACGCTTTCCTTCAGTCACTCGCAGGACCGCTGGGACCTGCTGGCCCGCGTGCGCTACTACGGCGGCTACGAAGAGTTCACGCTCGATGACGGCAGCAATTACTTCGACGTGGACGCGAGCACCGTCGTGGACGTCGAGGTCGGCTACCAGTTCAATGACGCCGTGCGTTTGATCGTGGGCGCGGAGAACATTCTCGACGAGTATCCCGAGGAGCGGTCCAATACTTCCGGGCTCATCTGGCCGGACACCTCGCCCTTTGGGTACAACGGCGGTTACTACTACCTGAGAGCCGTCTGGGACTTCTAGTCCCCAGCGGAAAAGACTCCTTGACAGGGGGGCAGGATGCCCCCCTCGCAGACTCAGGGGAAAAATGACCGCCCGATCACGACTGTCGGCGCCACTTCTCCTGTCCTGGTGCCTGCTCGCGGTCGCCGCAGGCATTCCCTCGGAAGCGCAAGCGGACGTACCCCCTGGTTTTCAGGCTGTTATTGCGCAAAACCGGGAAGTTGTCTTGCTGCCGTCTTCCACGGCATCCGGGTATGTGCAGTCGCAAGCGTGCATGGTCACCGGATCCTCGTACGAGACGCGTTCCCTCAGGGTGCATGTGGTGCATTGCGCAGGCGAGACCTACCGGGCAGCTACTGCATTGCAGGGCCCATTCTCCCGGATCGCATTCGATCCCTCGCGTCGATCCTTTGCGCGCTTGCTTCCCAGCATTCGCGTCGAGCTCTCAAGCGAGCGTCAACTGGAGTCCGCCAAGACTGTCCTCGGCGCCGAAGAAGCCGATTTCTTCGGGAAACTCGGCTTTGCGATCATCTACCTGCCGGAAGCCGTCCATCCTCTCGACGCCATAGCCAAACTGGCGGGAGGTCCCGGCCGGCACAAGGCGACCATCCGGCTCTCCGGGCCGAGAATCAAGTGGCGATAGCGCGGCCGGCTGTTCCTGCTGGAGTACCTGACCCGGCTGGATCGGCATTCCGGATCGGTGCGCTTGCCGCCTGCCTCCTTCTCGGCGCGTGCGGGGGCGGCGGATCCGATCCGCAGGTAGTCGTATCGCTGGTGGCGCCGTCGCCGGCCGAAATCCCCGAAGCCGACAACCGGAAGGTTACGGTTACCGTTGGAGTGAATTCCAGGGAGCACCGCGGTCTGGTCGTACCGCTCCTCCTCTCGGGCACGGCCACCCGGGACTACGATTACGTGGCCAGTTCCGACTCCATCGTCGTGCCCCCAGCGGCTGCTGGCGGCAGTATGACTGTGGATGTTTTTCGGGACTTTGAATCGGAAGGAGACGAAACTATCACGATCAGCCTCGGGACCATCAGGGGAACCGCCCAACCCGGATCGGCGTCCAGTATCACGATTACGGTCGTCGACGGAGAGGCGGCGCAAATCGACAAGACTCCTGACGAGTCAAGCTTCGAGCCGGGCATCCTCCCCTTCAGTTTCGCCGTCACGGAGACGTCGTTTGATTTCGTGGTACTGCTCCTGGACGCGGGCGAGTCGTCTTCCCGCCTGATCGCGGAGTGGTCAAGCGACAGGAACTTTGCCGGCGGCGGCAACCCTGTCGGCGCCCTGGATATTCCGCCGTTCGATCCGGAAATTCCGGTTTTTCTTCAACCCTACGAGTTTCGATTGCCGCTGGACCGCCTGGCGCCGAACGGACACTACTACATCCGGGTGTACCCGGACGCGGTCGTGCCGGAAGGCGGCGAAGCGGGATTTTTCTCGTTTGCGACGGATGCGCAAGGCAAGGTTGTGACGCGGTGCGGGGGCGACGCGCAAACCGTTGACGGGGTGGGGCCGGATCCATTGTTCGCGGAACAATGGCACTTGCAAAACACCGGACAGAGAGCATTCTCGCGAAATCCGGGCGTCCCCGGCGCCGATCTGGGAATGACCGAAGCGATTGCGAACGGTTGGAATGGCGCCGGGGTCAAGCTGGCCGTGGTGGACTCCGGACTGGAAATCTGCCATCCCGACCTGATGGCCAACGTCGAGGCAGGCAAGTCGTATCACTTCGGATGGGAACAGAGCTCAGGCGCGTCGCCCACCGATCCGTTCAACGTGAACATACACGGCGATCATGGAACGGGCGTCGCGGGCGTTGCGGCAGCCGTGGCCAATAACGGCCTGGGCGGCCGCGGGGTGGCGCCGGAGATAAGCATCCGGGGGTTCAATCCCGCAACGGCCAATGTGCTGGATTTGGGACCGGCCTTGCTGCGAAGCCTCGGGGCGAGCGACAACCAACCCGATTCGGCCGGCGCGGACATCTTCAACATGAGCTTCGGATCGGATTCGCCTTCGAATTCCGACGAGGATTTTGAGCGGCTCGTGAAAATGGGAACAAGCGAGCTTCGGTCCGGCCGGGGGGCGCTTTATGTCAAGGCGGCGGGCAACGAGTTCAGCTTTTGCGGCGCGCCGCATCCGCTCAATGCGGAAATCGGATGTTTTGCCAGCAACGCCGATCCCGATCAAAATCTTCCTTACCTGATCAATGTCGGCGCCTTCAACGCCGCGGACAGGAAGTCGTCTTATTCGAACGCGGGCGCCAATCTGTGGGTCGTTGCGCCCGGCGGCGAGGACGGCGCCGAGCACCCCGCCATGATCACGGCCGATCAGCAGGGCAGCGAGGCGGGATTCAACTCCTCCGAGGATCCTTTGGGCGACAACCGGACGCTTAATCCGAACGGTGACTACATGGCTAATTTCGGCGGCACGTCATCCGCTGCGCCCTCCGCGGCCGGCGCGATCGCGGCGATGCTGGGAGTGAATCCGGGTTTGACCTGGCGGGACGTCAAGCACATTCTCGCAACCACGGCCCGAAGAATCGATCCGGGCCGGGCGGAAGTCCGGGCCGCCTTCAAGGGCCAGCCGTACGTCGCCCAGCATGCCTGGCAGGAGAATGCCGCCGGCTATCACTACCACAACTGGTACGGGTTCGGAGCGATCGCGCTTGATGACGCCGTGGCCCTGGCGGCCGACTACACGCCCGACGGTCTGGGGACGTTCGAGGAAACCCGCTGGTTCCCGCCGGACAGCGGCGACCAGCCGCTGCCCATTCCGGATGAAGCGGGCGGCGGCGTTACGGACACGCTCACCGTGAGCGAACTACCCGATTGGGCGAACATCGAGGCCGTCACTCTCGAAATCAGCGTGGACCACAGCTACAGCGCCGATCTGGGCGTAACGATCACTTCACCGGGCGGCACCGAGAGTATCGTGAATCCACCCTTCAATGTTCTGCTGAACCAGTTTCCGGGGCTATTCGAGTGGCGATTGCTGAGCAACGCGTTCTACGGAGAGAACCCGAACGGAGAATGGAAAATCAACGTCGTGGATCTGGCGCCCGACGATACCGGTTCCCTGACATCCTGGCGGCTCCGCTTCCACTACGGAGATCATCCCTGAGACGGATGGCGGCCAGCAAAGCACGACGGCAATCGCCAGGCAGTGCTCAAACGACGATCACGCGGTCGCCGATGTCGTTGATCTGAACGCCGCCATCGGCGGTGATCAGCGTCAGGTCTTCCAGGTGGGCGGAACCGCCCAGGCCCACGTTGCGCACCGGGCAGTCAATGCTGATGATCATGTTTTCCGCCAGCACCACGTCTTCCTTGACGTAGAACGGGCTGTCGGCCCGCCCGGGATCGTCGGTGTGCATCAGGCCCACGCTGTGCGGCGTGAACGCCACATCCAGGTCGTGGCCGGCCTTCCTGATCGCTTCCATTCCGATGGGGCGGATCTCGGAATAGCGCAATCCGGGACGCAGCGCTTCCATGATCGCGTCCCAACCCAGCGCGATCGCGTCCGTGGCTTGCTTCATGGAACGTGAGGGTTCGCCCAGGAAGACGGTGCGACCGTAATCGCCGTGGTAGTGAAAACCGTGGCTGACGCAATCGATCTGAAACGCCTGTCCTTCGTGAAACTCGCCGTCGCCGGTTTCCGCGCCGATCGTATCCACCTGCATGAACACGCCCAGGTTGCCGCGCTTTGCGGCCTCGGAAAAGAACGCGGCCCGTAGTTCCTGGTAGGTGGCACCGGCGCGGGCCGCCCGGGCCGCCACAAGAGCGGCCTCGGCATTGGCCTGTGCCGAGAAGGTCATCAATTCAATTTCGCGCGGCGACTTGATCGCCCGGATGCGCCTCAGGGACCGGTCCGCGTAAACCGGAACGGCATCCAGTCCCGCGGTCTCGAATATCGCGTTTACGACCACGTGATCCACGCCGATCCGGCCGCGGTCCAGACCCATGCCCTTGACAGCATTGACCAGCGCCCATCGCGCATCCGCGCTGAGCTTGTGTTCCGACAGGGCAGCGTGCAGCGTGCTGCGCCGGCGCACTTCAATCTCGCGCAGATCGACCTCGCCCTTGTCCTCGAAGATATAGGCCGGGTTCGCCGGAGGCTCCCCACCCGGCTGTCCGCTACTGTCGTCGTTCTGCAGGCGCCGGTCCCACCCGGAAAACAGCCATGTCTGCAGCGGAAAGTCGAAATAGCCGTCGGCGTACGTGTAGTAGTAGATGAACTGAGCCATCACCAGGCCGGGCGCCTGACGCTGGTCCTTCGAAAGCAGCGCATATGCTGGCGCCGGGTAGCCCATCTTCGCCAGCGACCCCCAGTGGCCGGTGAGATGGAAGACATTGATCGGCTCGGCCAGCACCAGGCCGTCGAGTTGTTCCTCTTCCATCACCCGGTAGGCCTGCTCCAGGTTCATCAGCGGCCCCGCGCGCACACGCTTGACGCGCTCGGCAAGATTGTTGGGCCTGAGTTCCGCCGCCGCTGCGGGCGCCGGGGCCGCGAGCGCCGCAGCAGCGCCGGCAGCTCCCGCCGCGCCGATCCCGGTCTTCAGCACATTGCGCCGCGTAATCATAGTCTCCCCCAATCGCCCCCTGTTGACAGACATCGGAGCGTCAAATCCTTGCCGAACATATCACAGCCCCCGACGCACTTGCGACGAGGGCGGGACGCCCGCTCTCCCGGCATGAATACTTGACATCGGCCGCCCGCTCATGTTCTCCTAGCCGGCGTGTTTGGCTACCTCGTAACTCGTTTTGAGTAGCGACGACATCCCACTACCTGCCCTGCTGGGCATCTTCTTTCTGTTGCTGGCCCTGTCGGCCTTTTTCTCCGGCACCGAGACCGCGCTTATGCGGGTCAATCGGTACAAGCTCAGGCATCGCGCCCGCGAAGGGCATCGCGGCGCGCAGCTTGCGGAACGGCTGTTGACCCGGCCCGACCGGCTGCTCGGGCTGATCCTGTTCGGCAACAACCTGGTGAACTTCTTCGCCGCGTTCATCTGGACGCTGCTTTTCCTGCGTGTCTTCGGCATGATGGGTGCGTTGGCCGGAACGATACTGCTGACGCTGATCGTGCTGGTCTTCGCCGAGATCACGCCGAAAACATGGGCGGCGGCGCGGCCGGAAAGACTGGCGCTCGTGGCCAGCCGCATCTACCACCCGCTGCAGAAGCTGCTGGGGCCGATCGTCTGGTCCGTCAACCTGATAGCCGGGTTCCTGGTGCGCCTGACCGGAACGCGCCCGGACAGGGACGAGGGGCAGGAACTCACCGTGGCGGAACTCCGCACGCTGGTTACCGAGTCCGGCGGCCGCATTCCCAACCGCCGCCGGCAGATGCTGCTGGCCGTGCTGGAACTTGAAGCGCTGACCATCGAGGACATCATGACGCCGCGCGGCGAGATCGAGGGCATTGACCTGAAAGAGGAATGGCCGGAGGTCGTGCGACAGCTTCGGGCCAGCAGCCACTCCGTACTCCCGTGCTACCGCGGGCAACTGGACAACGTGGCGGGCATGCTGCACGTGCGCAAGCTGTTTCAGGCCAACGGCTCCAACGGCCTGAATCGCCGCCGTCTCGAGAATTTCCTCGAAACGCCGCACTACGTGTTCGAGCACACCTCGCTTACCCGAATGTTCTCCGACTTTCGCCGCGGCGGCGGCGCAAGCTCCCTGGTCGTGGACGAGTACGGCGACATCCAGGGCCTTGTGAGCGTGCAGGACCTGCTGCACGAAATTTCCGGCGGCCTTATCGGCGACAGTTCGCAGGAAGCGGATGAGAACGAGGTTCAGCCGGACGGCAACGGCGGCTGGCTGGTGGACGCCGGCGCCAACATACGGCTGCTGAACCGCCGCATGAGCTGGCGCCTGCCGACCTATGGCCCCAAGACGCTCAACGGCCTGATCCTGGACAAATTGGGTAATATTCCGCAACAGGGACAATGTCTGGAACTGGGCGGTTTTCCGATGGAAGTGCTGGAAACGTCCGAAAACGCCGTTGATCGCGTGCGCGTCATGCAGGCCACGGTGCCGGCCGATCCCCCGACATCCGCCACACAAACCGGAATCTAGAAATGCTCGCCATCCTGTCCCCCGCCAAGTCACTCGATTTTGAGTCGCGCCTGCCGCGCGGCCGACACACCATCCCGGATTTCCTTGAAGATTCCGCCAGCCTGGTGGAGCGCTTGCGCGAGTTCAAGGCCCCAGGGCTCTCGCACATGATGGGCATCAGCGACAAGCTGGCGGAACTGAACGTCGATCGCTACTCGGCCTGGAAGCAGCCGTTCAGCCGAAGGAACGCCCGCCCGGCGGTCCTGGCTTTCAACGGCGACGCCTACCAGGGCCTGCGCGCCTGGGAGTTTTCGGGACGCGATCTTGGCTGGGCGCAGCGCCACCTGCGCATTCTTTCCGGTCTGCACGGTGTGCTGCGCCCGCTGGACCTGATCCAGCCGTACCGCCTGGAGATGTCCACGCCTTTGAGCACGGCTGCCGGTTCCAACCTCTACGACTTCTGGGGCGACCGCCTGACGGATTCCGTCCGGGAAGCGGTGGAAGCCAGCGGCACGCCGGTGCTGGTCAACCTGGCGTCCAAGGAGTACTTCAGCGCGGTGGATCTTTCGAACGTGGGCGGTCGGGTCATCTCCCCGCGTTTCCTCGACTTCCGCAGCGGCAAGTACCGTTTCGTGAGTTTCCTCGGCAAGCGGGCGCGCGGCATGATGGCGCGCTTCATCATCGAGCGGCGCATGCGCTTCGCCAAGGGCCTGCTGGAATTCTCCGAGGCCGGCTACCGCTACGATCCCGAGCGCTCCACCCGCGACCAACCTACTTTCATTCGCGACCCTATCTAGTCCCGCCGGGGTGACCGTTCCCGCCAGCTGATCCCGGTCATGCGGTGGCTCTCGTCGACGTCGATCACCGCGTCCGCGTAATCCGGCATCGTTTTCAGCATATGGCGCGTCAGCCGCTCGTAATGCTGGACGAAATGCGCAATCTCCCCGTCTGACATCCCCGGCGGCTTTGCCCGTATGCGGGACTCGCCGCGAAGGCGGTGACGGAGCTTCTTTTCCTGCAGCCGGCGCCATTCGAGGACTTTTTCGAAGTTCGGGACGCGCAGCATGACCAGCAAGTCGAGCCTCCCGTACAGGCTGGCGTAATCGGTCCGCAGGCGTTCGTTGACGTAAAGGCGCCATCGTCCCGAGCGGTCCCTTTCGGCTTCCAGCGCGTTCACGGGTTCGTCGAGTGCCCCCGGCGGTTGTGGCCGCACTCCCACACACCAGCCCTCGAACAGGACGACATCGACCGGTGCGTTGACTACCGGCCATTGGCTGGCTGGCGCACGATCATCGAGCGCCTTGTCGAACACCGGCAAGGCAACGGTCCGTTCATGATCCGTGTCGATAAGCGAATCGAGCAGATCCTCCGCCCGCGCAACGTCGTGGGTGCCCGGAACACCGCGCGTTTCGAGCAGCGAGTGCACGTTTCGGGACAATTCCCGTCGCTCGGCCTTGCGCAGGTACAAACCATCAAGCGACAGGCACGCCGTTGCCAGACCCAACTCTCGCTCCAGCCAGTCACTCAGAACCAACGCCAGCGTAGTCTTGCCCGAACCCTGCGCCCCGCTGATGCCGACAATCAGCGGTTGCCCGTTGAGCCGATGAGAGTCGCAGAGGCGCTTGGCAAGCGGAACAACGACCATGCCGACGGCCTCGGCATAGTCCGACGGCAGCCTGTGCCTTGCAATGAAGTCCTCGAGCCAGTCCATCACCGGCCCGCGACCGCGTCGAAACCGGTCACGAGGTGCGTCCGAGGACGTCCAGCGCCTCGCCGAGACGATTGACGCCTGTAACTTTCATGCCTTGTATCGGCTCGCGCGGCCGATTGGCCGAAGGAATCAGGGCCCGCTTGAAACCCAGCTTGGCGGCTTCACGCAGTCGTTCTTCCCCGTACGGCGCAGGCCGGACTTCGCCCGACAGCCCCAGTTCGCCGAACAGCACCAAACCGTCGGGCAGGGGCTGGTCGCGAACGCTGGACCATATTGCCGCGGCAACCGCCAGGTCCGCGGCCGTTTCGCCGATACGCAGGCCGCCGACATAGTTCACGAATACGTCGCGCTCGTAGGCCGCCACGCCGGAATGCCGCGCCAGCACGGCCATCAGCATGGCCAGGCGATTGTGATCCATGCCGGGGCTGACGCGGCGGGCCATGCCGGCGCCGGCGTCCGATACCAGCGCCTGGACTTCCAGCAGCATCGGCCGGGTGCCTTCGTGACTTGCCGTAACTGCGCTTCCAGGCGCACCTTGCTGCCGGCCGGTCAGGAAGATCGCCGAGGGATTGCGCACCTGCTTCAGCCCCGCGGAGTCCATGACGAACACGCCCAGTTCGTTGACCGCGCCGAAGCGGTTCTTGACCGACCGCAGCACGCGGAACCGGCTCCCGGACTCGCTTTCGAAATACAGCACCACGTCCACCATGTGCTCCAGCATGCGGGGTCCGGCGATCTGGCCCTCCTTGGTCACATGCCCCACCAGGGTAACGGCGATTCCGCGGGTCTTGGCCAGCCGCACCAGCGCGGCCGTGCATTCGCGCAGTTGCACCGGCGAGCCGGGCGTGGAATTGACGTCGTTCAGGCTCAGGGTCTGCACGGAATCGATGATCAGCCATGCAGGCCGTTCCGCCTCGACCGCCGCAAGCACGGCATCCAGCGATGTCTCGGCGATGGCGCGCACGCCGGCGTCGGCAAGTCCGAGCCGCCGCGAACGCAGGGAAAGCTGCTCCAGTGACTCCTCGCCGCTTACGTAGAGCGTTTGCGCGCTCGCCGGATTGCCGCCCGCCACCTGCAGAAGAATGGTGGACTTGCCGATCCCGGGATCGCCACCGAGCAGCACGACCGAACCCTTCACCAGGCCGCCGCCCAGGACCCGGTCGAACTCGGCCAGTCCCGTGGGCATGCGCTGGCCCGGCTGCGCGGCCACTTCGTTCAGTCGCACCACCTCGGCAGCGGCGGGTTTGCGGGATTTCCCTCCCGAGCGTGCGGGTGCGGCGGGCGCCTCGCGCAGCGTGTTCCACGCGCCGCAGGCCCCGCATTGCCCCTGCCACTTGAGGCTCTCCGCCCCGCATTCGGAGCAAAAGTACAAGGCGTTCTTCACTGGTTTGACACTGTCCCGGTGGGGGCGGACACTCTTTGGGGAAACTGCCATTATCGCCATAGGCGCCCACCCGGAGGCGTAAATCGTATATTCTTGCGCTCTTCACGCGCCGAACGGTTACATAACCGGAGTGATTCCCAATACTGCTTCCAGCGCCCGTCAGTGGGTGGAGGAGGTTGCTCGCCTTACGCGGCCCGACCGCGTTCACTGGTGCGACGGCTCCCGGGAAGAATACGATGCGCTCGTAGCGCAGTTGGTGCGCGATGGCGGGCTGATCCCCATAAACGACGGGCAGTTCGAGGATTGCTATCTGCATCGCTCCGATCCTTCCGACGTGGCCCGGGTAGAGAACCTCACCTTTATCTGCACTGCGGATCGCGAGGACGCAGGCCCCAACAACAAATGGATGGCCCCGAACGAGGCGCACCGGATGCTGGACGGGCTGTTCGAGGACTGCATGCAGGGGCGCACGATGTACGTGATTCCCTACTGTATGGGACCGATCAACTCGCCGTATGCGCGTTGCGGGATCGAGGTCACCGACAGCGCCTACGTCGCGGTGAACATGTACCTGATGACACGCATGGGCGCACAGGCGCTTGATCGAATCGAACGCGAGGGCAAATTCGTGAAGGGGATGCACTCGATCGGCGAACTCGATCCCGAGCGGCGCTACATCATGCATTTCCCGGAGGAACTGAGCATCCGAAGCTACGGTTCCGGCTATGGCGGCAATGCGCTGCTGGGCAAGAAATGTCACGCCCTGCGCATCGCAAGCTGGCAGGCGCGCCAGGAAGGCTGGCTGGCGGAGCACATGCTCATCGTGGAGATCGAGAATCCGGCGGGCGAGAAGCACTATGTCGCGGCTGCCTTTCCCTCGGCCTGCGGCAAGACCAACCTGGCGATGCTGATTCCGCCGAAGCAATTTCCCGGATGGCAGGTCCGGACCGTCGGCGACGACATCGCCTGGCTGCATCTCGACGACGACGGCGTGATGCGCGCCATCAACCCGGAAGCCGGCTATTTCGGCGTGGTACCCGGCACCAACCGCGACACCAACAACAACGCCTTCGAGATGCTCCAGCGGGACGCGATCTTCACCAATGTGGGGCTGAGCAGCGAAAAGGAGCCGTGGTGGGAAGGCCGCAAGTTCGGCGTCCCGGTGCTGAACTGGAAGGGAGAACCGATCAAGAGCGGTGAAAAGGCCGCGCACCCCAACTCCCGCTTCACCGTCTCGGCGCAATGCAATCCCAGCTATTCGCCCATGGCCGAACACGCGGCGGGCGTGCCCCTATCCGCGTTGATCTTCGGCGGGCGCCGGGCGAGGCTGGCGCCGCTGGTCATGGAGGCGCGCGACTGGCGCCACGGCGTGCTGATGGGCGCCGCCATGGCTTCGGAATCCACGGCCGCATCCAGCGACTCCGACAACGGACTGCGGCGCGACCCGATGGCCATGAAGCCGTTTTGCGGCTACAACTTCGCCGACTACTGGAAGCACTGGCTGAGTTTCAGCGGCCGCAGCGACAGGCTACCCGGGATATATCACGTCAACTGGTTCCGGCAGAACGAGGCGGGCGAGTACCTCTGGCCCGGATTCGGCGAGAACCTGCGTGTGCTCCAGTGGATTCTTGAGCGGCGCAAGGGACGGGCCGATGCGCGCGCAACGCCGGTGGGCAATCTGCCGCGGCGCGAGGACCTCAACCTTCAGGGGCTCGATATCGCTCCCGAGGCCATGGACGATCTGCTCGACGTGGACACGGCAGGCTGGCGCGAGGAAATGAGGAAAATCGCCGAGTACCTCGCCCAATACGGCGACCGCGTACCCGCCGAACTCTCCGCCGAACGCGCCCGCGTAGCCGCCGCCCTGGGCTAGGCCAGCGTCCCACTTTCCCGGCCGCCTCAGGCGGCGTAGCGCAAGCGATCGGGAACGCAGTCAAGCAGTACGCGTGCCTCGCCCGCGGGCGCCGACGCATGCCGCGCCAGGGTACGCCGCCAGTCGCCGGCGCCGGGTTTGCCCGAATAAAGGCCGGCCATGTGACGCGTGATGGCACCGAGCCTCACTCCGGTCTGCTCCTCGCGCCGGGCGTATTCCACCATGGCCGTAACGACCTGAACCCGGGTCCTCCGCTGCCGCGGCGCGCCGGGCAGCGCGGTGAGGAGCCAGGGATTGGAGTAGGCGGCGCGGCCAAGCATCACGCCGTCGACGCATTGCAGGTGCGACGCAATCTCGCTGCTGGCGCACACACCGCCATTGATGACGATGGGCAGGTCCGGCATGGCCTGCTTCAGCCGGTAAACAAACTCGTAGCGCAAGGGCGGCACGTTGCGATTCTCTTTGGGTGACAGGCCCTCAAGCACGGCGATGCGGGCGTGCACGATCAGGGCAGCGACTCCCGCTTCCTGCATCGCCCGCGCGAACGCCAGAAGATGCGAAAACTCCTGCCGGTGATTGGTGCCGATGCGAGTCTTGACCGTGACGGGCCGGCCCCCGGCCCGCCCGCGCATCGCGCGCACGCAATCCGCCACGCGTTCCGGTTCATGCATCAGGCAGGCGCCGAAACGGCCGGCTTTGACGCGGGAACTGGGACAGCCCACGTTCAGATTGATCTCGTCAAAGTCCGCCTGCGTGGCAAGCGCCGTCGCTTCCGCCAGCGTTTCGGGTTCGCTGCCTCCGAGTTGCAGAGCAAGGGGCCGCTCGGCGGGATGATGGCTCAGGAAGCGACCGTCGGTGGAATGGATGACGGCCTGCGCATGCACCATCTCCGTGTACAGGCCAGCCCCCGGCGCGAGCAGCCGGTGGAAATAGCGGCAGTGCCGGTCGGTGCGCTGCATCATGGGCGCCACCGAAACCCGGCAGGCGGCGGGAAACGACGACGTATCAGCAGCCATCCATCGTGGCCTCGACCAGGAAGCGCACGACCTCGCGCAGCGCTTCCTGTTCGCTGGCGCCTTCATCCAGGGCCCGGCGATAGGCGGCCAGTTGCAGGCTGGCGCTGGTGCCGCGCTCGAGAATCGTGCGCGCGTGTTCGATTTCCTGCTTGCAATCAAAGAACTCCGCGTCCTGGCGAACCATCGTGATCAGCTCGTCCAGCAAGTCGGAAAACGGCACCATCTCGCCCCTGCCGAAGTCCAGCAGGCTGTCGGTCGGCCCGTAACGCATCGCCCGCCAGCGGTTTTCCTCCAGCAGCAACAGGTTGTAGCTGCGCCAGCGGCTGTTGCTTACCCGCAGGCGCCACAGCATGCGGATCAGGCAGACGGTAAAGGCCGTCATGCATACCGTGTCCTCCACGAAAGTGCAGAGGTCGAAAATGCGCGTCTCCAGCGTCGGAAAGCGCGCGCTGGGCCGTACGTCCCACCAGATCATCGAGGAATCCTCGATGACATTGGCCTGCACCAGGGTCTCGATGTGGCGCTCGTAATCGCTCCAGCCGTTGAACTCTTCCGGCAGGCCGGTGCGCGGCAAGCCGGAGAAAATGGTCAGCCGAAAGCTGCTCAGGCCGGTGTCGTCACCCTCCCAGAACGGCGAGGAGCTGCTGAGTGCGAGCAGATGCGGCAGGAAATAGCGGAACTGGTTCATCAGGTCCACGCGCAGGTCCTTGTCCTCGATGCCCACGTGCACGTGCATCCCGCAAATCAGCATGCGCCTGGCGGTGGCCTGCATCTCCTTCTGCAGCGCCACATAGCGCTGCGACGGGGTCTGCTTCTGGTCGCGCCACAGCGCCGAGGGATGCGTGGAAGCGGCGATGATCCGCATCCCGAACTGCTCGGCCACCGCATTGATTTCCCGCCGCTGCCGGGTCAGTTCCCGGCGCACTTCCGCCACGTCCGCGCATACCTTGGTGGCGGTCTCCACCTGGGCCCGCATGAGTTCGTTGACGACCTGCCCCGTGACCTGTTCCTGGCAGGCCGGCATGAATCCGGCCGGCGGGTCCACCGCCAACTCGAGTGTTTCCGCGTCCACCAGGAGGTATTCCTCCTCGACGCCCAGCGTGAAGCTGGGCTGATCCCGCAACAGGCTCATATCATTCGATCCGGGCCGAAACGACCCCATTGTATTGCGCGGAAAGCCCGCGGGCGCTAGCCGGCGGTTTCGCCGAGGCGTTCCTCCAGCCATTCCGGCACGCCTTCGAGCGCCCGCTCGAGTTCCTCGCCGTCTGGCCCGCCGCCTTGCGCAAAGTCGGCCCGTCCGCCTCCCTTGCCGCCCAATCGTTCCGCGACGGCCCGAGCCAGATCGCGCGCCGGCACGCTATCCTGGACGCCCTTGCTCACACCGGCGACGATCCGCGCCTTGCCGCCATCGCGAGTGCCGAGAACCACCACTGCCGGCTCGTATCGATCCCGGTAGCGGTCCACCGCGTTGCGCATCGTTTCCATGTCGGCGTCGCCATCGAGTTGCATGGCCACGAGACTAATGCCGGAAATTTTCCTGACCGGCACGGACGCCGCGCCACCGCCCTCGGCCAGGCGCGCCCGCGCCTGCGCGAGGTTCTTTTCGAGTTCCCGGGCGCGCTTCATCAGCGCCCTCAGTTTTTCTTCCGAATCGTCGGCGCCGCCCTTGAGCAGTCCCGCCAAACGGCCCATCCGGTGACGCAGGTTGCGCACCCACTCGAAGGCCCCCGCACCCGTGAGCGCCTCGATGCGGCGCACGCCCGCGGCGACGGAGGATTCCGACACGATGGCGAACAGTCCGATGTCGCCGGTACGGCCCACATGCGTACCGCCGCACAGTTCCATGGAGTAATCGCCCAGCTTCAGCACCCGGACCTTTTCGGCATAGTCTTCGCCGGCCATCGACAAGGCGCCGGCCTCGATCGCCTCATCCATCGGCATCTCGGTGGTCACGGCCGGCTCGTTGGCGCGAATCTGCTCGTTGACTTCGTCCTCGATGCGCTCCAGGTCTTCCGGCGACACCGCTTCGAAATGCGAGAAATCGAAACGCAGGCGGCCCGGCGCCACCAGGGAGCCCTTCTGCGCCACGTGCTTCCCCAGCACATTGCGCAGCGCCGCGTTCATCAGGTGCGTGGCCGAATGGTTCAGAACGATGTCCCGGCGGCGCCCGGAGTCCACCGTGGCGGTCACCTCGTCGCCCACGCTCAGCGTCCCCTCGGCAATCACGCCGATGTGCGCGCGTCCTGCCGATGTCTGCTGCGTGTCCTGGACCTCAAAGCGCAGTCCCGGTCCGGCCAGTACTCCCGTGTCGCCTACCTGCCCGCCGCTTTCGGCATAGAACGGCGTGCGGTCCAGCACGATCGCCGCATTCGCGCCCCCGCCCACCTGCTCCGCTTCCTTCCCGTCAATACGGATCCCGATCACGCGGGCGGAATTCTCCAGGC
The DNA here is from genome assembly GCA_009838035.1 of Gammaproteobacteria bacterium. NCBI lineage: Bacteria > Pseudomonadati > Pseudomonadota > Gammaproteobacteria > Gammaproteobacteria bacterium. Next base: position 63,967 of record VXSK01000028.1, on the reverse strand, counting down.
GCTCGTACCCCGTAAACTCGCTCTCGGGGAAAATTGAGGGCGAGACGCCCTCGCCCCCGGACGGATCGTTTTGCTGCGCGCTCATGCCGGAAGAGCTGCGGGATCGCTCGCGTTGCCGGGCCATCGCGGCATCGTAACCGGGCATGTCCACGGCAAGGCCGCGCCCGCGCGCGATATCGGCGGTGAGGTCCACGGGGAAACCATAGGTGTCGTACAGGACGAAGGCCTTTTCGCCCGGAATCACCCCGTCGCGCACGTCCTCCAGAGTCCGGTTCAGGTAGCGCATTCCCTGCTCCAGGGTCGCCGCGAACCGCTCTTCCTCGGAACGCAGCACCCGCTCGGCCAGCTCGCGCGATTCCGCCAGTTCCGGAAAGGCCGCGCCCATCGCCTCTTCGATGGGTCCCAGCATCCGGTAAAGGAAGGCATCGCTGACGCCCAGATCGTGACCGTGGCGCAGCGCGCGCCGAATGATGCGGCGCAGTACGTAACCGCGGCCCTCATTGGACGGAAAAACGCCGTCGCCCACGAGAAAGGCCGCGGCGCGGGCATGATCGGCAATGACTTTCAGCGCGTTGGATCCATGATCATCCGTGCCCGTGATTTCGGCGGCGGCGGCGATCAGGTCGCGGAACAGGTCGATTTCGTAGTTGCTGCCGACGCCCTGCAACACGGCGGCCGTGCGCTCCAGCCCCATGCCGGTATCCACCGACGGCTTCGGCAGGTCGGTGAGATGACCTTCGGCGTCGCGGTCGGACTGCATGAACACGAGGTTCCAGATTTCCACGAAGCGGTCGCCTTCCTCCTCGGCGCTGCCCGGCGGGCCGCCGGCCACGTCCGGTCCGTGGTCGTAGAAGATCTCCGAGCAGGGGCCGCAGGGACCGGTATCGCCCATCGACCAGAAATTGCCGGAACCGCCCAGCCGAATGATCCGCGAATCATCGATCCCGGCCTCCTCGCGCCAGCAATGCGCCGCCTCGTCATCGTCCTCGTAGACGGTAACGAGAAGCTTCTCGGGCGGCAGGCCCAGGTCCCCGGTGACGAATTCCCAGGCCAGGCGGACGGCCTCCCGCTTGAAGTAGTCGCCGAAGCTGAAATTGCCCAGCATCTCGAAAAAAGTGTGGTGGCGAGAGGTGTAACCGACATTTTCCAGGTCGTTGTGCTTGCCCCCGGCCCTCAGGCAGCGCTGCACGGTCACGGCCCTCGGGTGCGGCGGCTGCTCGCGGCCGAGGAAGATGTCCTTGAATTGCACCATCCCGGCATTGGTGAACAGCAGCGTGGGATCATTGTGCGGCACCAGCGGCGAACCGGGCAGATGCCGGTGGTCGCGCCCGGTAAAGAACTCCACGAAGGAAGTGCGTATCTCGGCAGTCTTCATCGCACGGTTTCGTTCAGTACGGCGCGCGCCACCTGCCCCTCGGAAAACCCGCGCCCCCGCAGGAATCTCGCCTGGCGCGCCATGTCCTCCCGATTCCCGGGTGGCGGTTCACCAAAGCGGCGGCTGCGCGCGGCCGCGGCGCGCAGGTCCCAATCGACTTCCGCTTCTTTCAGGACCGCGTCGACCAATGGCGCATCCACGCCCCGCTCCTTCAGTTGCGCGCGAATCTTGAGGGGGCCCTGCCCGCGCTCCAGCCGGGAGCGCAGAAAAGCCTCGGCGAAACGTTCGTCGCTGACCAGATTGCGCCCCGCCAGTTCCTCCAGTACGGCCTCGATCGCCGAGGCCTCGTGGCCCCTTAATCTCAATTTGGCACGCAATTCCCGCATTGAATGCTCGCGCCTGGCCAGCAGGCGAAGCGCGGTATCCAGCAGGCCGTCGGAGCCGGCCGTACGTTCAGGCACTCGCAGCCTCTACCGGTTCCTCCGCTGTTTTTTCGGCGCCCCGGATCTGCGCTTCCAGTTCCTCGGCAACGTCCGGATTTTCGTGCAGGTAGCTGCGCGCCTTTTCCTTGCCCTGGCCGATATGCCCGTCCTTGTAGCTGTACCAGGCGCCCGATTTCACGATCAGGTTCTTCGACAGCCCCAGGTCGATGAGCTCGCCGGCTTTCGAGACGCCGTATTGGTCGCCGGTGAACAGAATGTCGAATTCCGCCATCTTGAACGGCGGCGCCAGCTTGTTCTTCACGACCTTCACCCGGGTGCGGTTGCCGATCACCTCGTCGCCCTGCTTGATCGCGCCGATTCGGCGGATGTCCAGTCGCACCGAGGAGTAGAACTTGAGCGCGTTGCCGCCGGTGGTGGTTTCCGGGTTGCCGAACATCACGCCGATCTTCATCCGCAACTGGTTGATGAAGATCACGATGGTGTTGGAGCGCTTGATGTTGCCGGTCAGCTTGCGCAGAGCCTGCGACATCAGCCGGGCCTGCAGCCCCACGTGGGTGTCGCCCATTTCGCCCTCGATCTCGGCCTTGGGTGTAAGCGCGGCGACGGAATCGACCACCACCACGTCCACCGCGCCGGAGCGCACCAGCATGTCGGTAATCTCCAGGGCCTGCTCACCCGTGTCGGGCTGCGAAACCAGCAGATCGTCCACATTGATGCCCAGGCGCCCGGCGTATATCGGATCCAGCGCATGTTCGGCGTCCACGAACGCGGCGGTGCCGCCCGCTTTCTGGCACTGCGCGACCACGCTGAGCGTAAGCGTCGTTTTACCGGAAGCCTCGGGACCGAAGATCTCCACCACCCGGCCGCGCGGCAGCCCACCGATCCCCAGGGCCAGGTCCAGCGCCAGGCTGCCGGTGGAAACGGATTCCACATCGTGCACGGCGCCCGCGCCGCCCAGGCGCATGACGGAGCCCTTGCCATACTGTTTTTCGATCTGCGACAGCGCCGCTTCCAGCGCCCGCTTGCGATTGTCATTCATGGTGCTCAAGTGCTCCCGCTCAGGTCCTGGTACCGAGATTATTCCATAGCCTCGGCGAATTGCACGGCGGCAATTCTCCGGGTTGAGCAGGTTTTTGGCAGACGCACCAGAAACCGTCGAAAAAAGGCCTTTCGCATCAGCCTCCGGCCGTCCCGTCGACGCGTTTCAGCAGCCCTTCCAGAGCATGCGCCACCGATTGTATCCGCACGGCGTGGCGGTCGCCGTCAAAGCGCATGGCTTCCGCCTCCCGAAGCCCGTTGCGGCCGGCCCAGGCAAAAAGCACCGTGCCCACCGGCCGCGCCGCCGTGCCGCCGGTGGGACCGGCGATGCCGGTCACCGCCAGGCTCCAGTCCGTCCGTCCGCGCTCAAGCGCGCCGGCGGCCATTTCCACCGCCGTTTCGGCGCTGACGGCGCCGAACTCGTCCAGTGTTTGCGAACTGACTCCCAGCAGGCGCTTCTTGGCGTCGTTGGAATACGTCACGAACCCGGCGTCAAACCAGCCCGAACTTCCCGGAAGTCCGGTGATCGCCTGCCCCACCCAGCCGCCCGTGCAGGACTCGGCCAGCGCCAGCGTCTCGCCCCGGTCCAGCAACAGGGCGCCCAGTTCACGTACAAGACGGCTAATCTCTTGTTCGGTCATCTTCTCCCCCGCTTACTCCTTTCAGTTCGAACAGAAGGTCCAGCGCCTCGCGCGGGCTGAGCTGTTCGGGATCCACCTCGGCCAGCAATTGCTCCGCCCTTGAACGATTCGCCTTGGGACGAAGGCGTCCGGTCTTCGCGGAGGGCGGGACGCCCTCCCGCACGGGGCCGGCGCCCTTTGTCCCGGGATCGAGCGTGAGCGGCAATTGCGCCTGCCCGCGCTCGATCAGCCGGCCGGAGCGCTGCTCGAGTTCCTCCAGCATCCCCTTCGCCGACGCTATGACCTGCCTGGGAACACCGGCCAATGCCGCCACCTGTAGCCCGTAACTGCGGTCCGCCGGACCGTCGCGCACGGAATACAGGAACACCAGCGTTCCGGCGTGCTCGACGGCGTCCAGGTGGACGTTTGCGCAGGCCGTCGCGGTTTCGGCCAGCGCGGTCAATTCGAAGTAGTGGGTCGCAAACAGGGTGAAGCTGCGCAGGCGCTCGGCGATATAACCGGCCGCCGCCCAGGCCAGAGAAAGGCCGTCGTAGGTGCTGGTGCCGCGACCCACCTCGTCCATCAGGACCAGGCTCTGTCCGGTGGCGTTGTGCAGGATGCTCGCTGTTTCGGTCATTTCCACCATGAAGGTGGAGCGTCCGCCGGCCAGGTCGTCGCCGGCGCCGATGCGCGTGAATATGCGGTCCAGCGGCCCGATCTCGGCCTCGGCCGCGGGAACGAAGCTGCCGATGTGCGCCAGTATCACGATCAGCGCGACCTGGCGCATGTAGGTGGACTTGCCGCCCATGTTGGGGCCGGTCACGATCAGCATGCGGGTATCGTCGTCCAGCGCCAGGTCGTTGGCGATGAACTCGGAATCCAGCGCGCGCTCGACTACCGGGTGGCGGCTGGCCTTCAGCCGAATCCCCGGCCGGTCGGTAAGTTCAGGCCTCGCGTAGCCCAGCTCCAGCGAGCGGGCGGCCAGGTTGACCAGCACGTCCGTCTCGGCCACGGCGGCCGCCAGGTCCTGCCAGACCGCGAGCCACCCGGACAGTTTCTCCAGCAATTCCTCGTACAGTCTCACCTCCAGTTCCTGGGCGCGTTCGCGCGCGCCCAGGACCCGGTGTTCGAAGCGCTTGAGTTCCGGCGTGATGTAGCGCTCGGAGTGCTTCAGTGTCTGGCGGCGGATGTAGTGCTCCGGCGCTTCCTCCGCCTGGCTGCGGCGAAGCTCGATGTAGTAACCGTGTACCCGGTTATAGCCCAGCTTCAGGTTGGCGATGCCGCTGCTCTCGCGTTCCTCCTTCTCCAGGTCCTGCAGAGCGGCGTCGGCGTTGCTGCTGACTTCGCGCAACTCGTCCAGCTCCCCGCTGTATCCGGCGGCGATCACCTCGCCGTCGCGAATTCTGGGGGCGGGATGCTCGACCAGCGCTTCCTCCAGCAGGCGCAGTCCGTCCGGCGGCGTTTCCATGCGCTCCGCCAGGGTTTGCACGAGCGGCGCGTCCAGCGCCGTGAGCCGCTCGCGCATCGCCGGCGCGGACTTCAGGGCGGACCGCAGCTGCTCCAGGTCGCGCGGACGGGCCGTGCGGATGGCCAGTCGCGCCAGTACGCGCTCGAGATCGCCGACTTCGCGGATCGACTCCCGCCACCCCTCCTGATCGCCGCACAATTCCTCCAGGGCCTGATACCGGAGCCGCAGGACCTCGTGGGAACGCAGCGGGCGATGGATCCAGCGCCGAATGAGCCGGCTGCCCATCGGAGTGGCGCAACGATCGACGACGCCGGCCAGCGTGTATTCGTCCCGCCCTGAAAGCGAACGGTCCAGTTCAAGGTTGCGCCGCGTGGCGGCATCCATCAGCAGCGCATCGCCGGGCCGCTCCACGTTGAGCGCGCGCACGTGAGGCAGGGCGCCACGCTGCGTGTCCCTGACGTAGTCCAGCAGGCATCCGGCGGCGGCGATCGCCCGGTCCATGTCCTCCACGCCGAAACCGTCGAGGTTATGCACGCGGAACTGGTCCTGAAGCGAACGCCGCGCGGAAGCGGCGCTGAATTGCCAGGTCCTCCGTTCATGAACCGCGGGCCGGCCGGGCAGCGCCTCCGGCAGCCGCGTTCCCTCGCCGACCAGCAATTCGGCGGGCCGCAATCGTTGCAGCTCGCCCTCAAGCTCTTCCAGTCCGCGGCATTCCGTGATCGAAAAACGGCCGGAACTCAACTCCATCCAGGCCAGCCCGTAACCGCCGTCCTTACCGTACAGGGCCGCTACCAGGTTTTCGGCACTGCTGTCGAGCAGGGCTTCCTCGGTCAGCGTGCCGGGAGTCACCAGCCGCACGACCTCGCGCTTTACCGGTCCGCCGGAGGGCGTGGGGCGACCGATTTGCTCGCAAATGGCTATCGATTCGCCCATTTGCGCCAGCCGGGCGATGTACGAATCGGCCGAATGCGCGGGCACGCCGGCCATCGGAATCGCTTCGCCGTTCGACTGTCCGCGAGTGGTCAGAACAATGTCCAGGAGCACGGCCGCGCGCTCGGCGTCGCCGTAAAACATCTCGTAGAAATCGCCCATGCGATAGAACAGCAGGGCATCGGGGTGCTTTGCCTTGATGCGCAGGTACTGCTGCATCATCGGCGTATGCCCCGCCAGCGGTCGCGCGCCGGCTGTCATGCGCTAGGGTTGTGTCTCACAAAACTAGCCGAATCCCCGCCCCGCCGCGGCTGCTTCGACCAGCCTTTGCGCCGGCGTCCAGCGGGCGCCGAACCGGTCGTGAAATCCGCGGATGTCCTTGAGCACCGCGTTCAGGCCCTGTTGCTCGGCGTAGTGCATGGGGCCGCCGCGCCAGGCCGGGAAGCCGTAACCGTAGACATAGACGATATCGATATCCGACGCCGCCCGGGCGACGCCTTCCTCCAGCAGCGCCGAGCCGACGTTCACGAGCGGGTACATGCATCGCTTGACGATCTCCTCGGCCCCCGCGGACGGTCCGCGCTCGTAGCCCAGTTCTGCCGCCAGTTCCTCGATCAGGCCGGCGACCCCGGGATCGGGTTCGGGAACCCGATTGCCGGGACTGTAGTTGTAGATGCCGCGACCGTTCTTCTGCCCGAAACGGTCCCGCTCGCAAAGGGCGTCGCCCAGGCGTTCGCCCGGCTTTCGCTCGTCAAGCGGCTTGCCGGCCAGCTCCCGGGCCCGCCAACCCAGGTCCAGGCCCACCAGGTCGGCCATCTGGAAAGGCCCCATGGGCAGCCCGAAATCCCGCAGCGCCGCATCGACCGACTCGGGCGGCGTGCCCTCGAACAGCAATTCAAAGGCCTCGAACATGTACCCCGACAACATGCGGTTGCCGATGAAACCGTGGCTGTTGGCCGACCACACGGGGATCTTCTTCATGCGCGATGCAAGCGAAAACGCGGTCGCGACAGTCTCCGGCGAACTGTGCCGGCCTTCGATGACCTCCACGAGGCGCATGATGTTGGCGGGGCTGAAGAAATGCATGCCCAGCACCTGCCCTGGCCGGCCGGTTGCCTCGGCCATCCGGTCGATGTCGAGATACGAGGTGTTGCTGGCGATGATCGCATCGCTGCCCAGGGTCCGGTCAAGGCGAGTGAAAATCTGCTTCTTGAGGTCCAGGTTCTCGTAGACGGCTTCCACCGCGAAGTCGGCCCCATCCAGCGCGCCGTAGTCCGTTGTGGGGGTAATCAGCCCCATGCAGCGCTCGGCGCCGCCCGGTGGAATCCGACCGCTCTTCTCCGAGCGCTGGAAGTTACTGCGCATCACGCCCACACCCCGCTCCAGCGCCTCCTCTCCCGTCTCCAGCACGGTCACCGGAATTCCCGCGATCGCGAAATTCATGGTGATGCCGCCGCCCATGGTGCCGCAGCCGATCACCGCGGCGCGCTCGACGGCGCGCGCGGGGGCCCCGCCGGCGCCCCTGGCCGCGGCGCGTTCGGAGAAGAACACGTGCGAGAGCGCCTTGCTCTGCGGGTTCTTCAGGCAACTGACGAACCGGCGCCGCTCCTCGGCCAGGCCGGCGTGAAAATCGTCCCGGCAGGCGACGGCCTGCTCGATGCACTGCACGATCAGCTCGGGCGAGTCGCGTCCCCGCATCCTTCGGGCAATCAACTGGCGCGCCGCCGCGAAGGCCTCGGCCGCCACTCCCGGCCAGGGGAGCTTGCCGGGCCCGGAGGAGATCTTTCGCACTGCCGCGCCTGCCGCCAGCAATTCCTCCGCATAAGCGCAGGCTGCTTCGGTCGGATCGCCTTCAAGCAGGCGGTCGGCCAGGCCCATTTCGAGCGCCCCGCGGGCGTTTACCGGCTTGCCGTCCAGGCACATCCGCAAGGCCTGTTCCACGCCCACCAGCCGTGGCGTCCGCTGGGTCCCGCCGGCCCCCGGAAGCAGCCCGATATTCACCTCCGGAAAGGCAAAGCGGGCGCGTCCGGAAACGGCCCGGTAATCGCAGGCCAGCGCAAGTTCCAGTCCGCCGCCGTACGCGACACCGTCCACCACCGCGATGACCGGCCTGGAACACGCGTCCAGCGCATCGCATATGGCGTTGAGCGAAGCCTCGGGGGCAGGCAGTTCGGACAGGCCGAACTCCTTGATGTCGGCGCCGGCGCACCAGGTCTTCAATCCGCTTGACAGCAGCAAGACGCCAACTGAATCATCGTGAGACGCGTCCCGGATCGCGTCCATGAGCGGCGTCCTCAGCCCTGCCCCGAGGGCGTTCACGGGCGGGGAATTCATTTCGATCAGCCGGACAGGGCCGCGATCGCTCACGTTCACCGTCATGATGCGCTCAGACGTGGATGCCGCCGTCCACCAGCAGCGCCTGACCGGTCACGTAGGAACCGGCGGGCGACGCGAGGAACACGACCAGCCCGGCCACTTCGTCCGGAGCGCCCATGCGTCCCAGCGCCGTCGTGTCAAGAAAGCTCTCGCGGGCCCCGGCGTCGCTCCAGAGCGCCCGGGAGAAGTCGGTCTTGATCAGTCCCGGGCAGACCGCGTTGGCGGTGATGCCGTCGCGGCCGTATTCCAGCGCCAGGTTCCGCGCCATCTGGATCTCCGCGGCCTTGGACATGCCGTAGGCGCCGATCCTGTCGTGCGCCGTCTGGCCCACGTACGAGGAAATCAGCACGATCCGGCCGTGTCCCCGGCTGCGCATGTCCGGAACGACCAGCCGGCTGAGCCACAGGTTGGCCGTGACGTTGCAGCGCCAGATTCTCTCCAGGGCGCTGTCGGACGTTTCGAGCAGGGGGCCGAAATGCGGATTAACGCCCACGTTGGAAACCAGGATGTCGATGGCGCCGAATGCCGCGCGGGTGCGCGCCACGAGGTCCTCCACCTGGTCCTTGTGATAGACGTTGCAGGGCGCGGAAATGGCGGTTCCCTTGCCGAAGCGCAGGTTCAGTTCCTCGGCGGTCTGCTCGCATGCCTCCGCCTTGCGGCTGGATGCGGTTACCCGTGCGCCGTGCTCCGCCATCCGCGTGGCGATGGCCTTCCCTATGCCCCGCGTGGAGCCGGTAATCAGCGCCGTGCGGCCCTCCAGGTTGAACAGTTCGTCCACGCCGCTAGTGTGCTGTTGCGCCGAAATCAGGAATCCTGCGCTATCAGCATGAAGAGCTGTTGCGCCACCCAGGCGGGTCTTTCCTGGCCTTCGATTTCCATGGATTTCTCCAGCCGGATGACCACCCGGCCCGGTCCTCGTTCCCGGACCTCGGTGCACCTGGAGTGAACCCGAACGCGCGAACCCGCCGGGACCGGGTTGATGAAGCGCAGCTTGTCCAGTCCATAATTGATGACGAAGCCGACTCCCTCGATTTCCGACATCTCGGGCGACTCGAGGTGAACCGAAAGCGACAGCGTCAAAAAGCCGTGCGCGATGGTGGACCCGAACGGCGTTTCGCGGGCCACGCGTTCGGGATTCACGTGGATGAACTGATGATCCAGGGTGCAGTCCGCAAAGGCGTTGATCCGTGCCTGATCCACGTCAAGCCAGTCCGACGGAGTGAGCTCGCGGCCCTCCCATTCCTTAAGGTTTTTGATCTTCATCCCGCGTGCCTCGCTGCCCCGGATCAACGCCTGTCGAAACCGTCGAAGCGGTATAGTATAGAAGTTTATTTCGGCTTTCCGGAGGTCGCTCCATGAACGCGCTGGCCCGGGTGTTTGCCCGTCCTCCGTTTATCGGATTATTCCCTTTCGCGGTGTTCTTCGTGTCCCAGGGCCTGGGGCACTCGGTAATGATCCAGATTGAGCATGCGATCGGTGCGCCGGGGATGTATTACGCGGCCGGCGCCATGGGCCTGATCGGTGCATTCCTGCTCTGGCTCGGCATGCGCCAGGACAGCGAGGTGAGCGGTACCTGGCTCGGCTATTTCGCCGCCTGGCTGCTGTGGACCGGCTGGGTGGAATTCTCGTTCGTCTATTACGCGATCTGGCTGGGCGTCCCGGACCTTATGGACGCGAGCGGCGAAGTGGCCACCAACGCGGAATACCTGGTGATGATGTCTTCTTTGGGGGTGATGCTCGCCACCCTGGTCTATTTCCTGTTCAATCGCGAGACGCGATGCAATTTCTTCCGCTGGTGCCATCGCTGGCTCGGCATGGGGACCGGCAAGCCCACCGAGGGGCACAAGCGCAACTTCGCGGCGATAACCGCACTGGAGACCATTTACCTCATCTGGTTCTTCTATCTTTTCCTGCTCATCATTTACGACGAGAACGTGCTGGGCGACCAGCATCCGGTCACGTACGGGATCGCCGCGCTGAACGCGGTATGGGCGATCTACCTGCTGCGGCGCCTGCTGCGCTTCAAGCGAGTCGCCACGGCGTTGCGCTACTCCGTCGCAACCGCGATCATCAGTTGGAACGCGTACGAATTCGTCGGACGATGGGGATGGGTCGACGATTTCTTCGTCAATCTGGAGCAGTACGGCTGGCAGGTTATCGCGGTGGCTGTCGCCTCGGTTCTGGTCGTGGCGTTATGCCTGATCATGCCGGCGGGCAAGAAGGAACGCGAGCGCATGGAAGCGATGCAACTGGAACTCGGCGCAAGCTAGTTCACCAGGCTTGATTTGACCCCGGGCGCTGCGTTGCGGCCGCCCATTAGGCGTTTGCGTATTCAATGAACATGCGATCTCACTACTGCGGTGAACTCCGCGCCGATGCCGATGGACAACGGGTCGAGGTGTGCGGCTGGGTCAACGGCCTGCGCGACCACGGAGGCGTGATCTTCATCGACCTGCGCGACCGCGAGGGAATCATGCAGGTCGTCTGCAACCCGGACCAGCCTGCCGTGTTTGCCGTTGCCGAAAAGGCCCGCGCCGAATGCATATTGCGGGCCACCGGCGCGCTGCGCATCCGCCCCGAGGGCACGGCCAATCCCGATCTGAAGACGGGAGAAGTCGAACTGGTGGCCGAGTCGCTGGAAATCCTCTCCGCCGCGCGGGACCTGCCCTTTCACCACGGCGAGGGCGCCGGCGAAGAGTTGCGGCTGAAGTACCGGTACCTTGACCTCAGGCGGCCGGAAATGCTGGACCGGCTGCGCCTGCGCCACAGGGTTTTCGCCGCGATACGCGCGTTCCTGGACCGGCGCGGCTTCGTGGACGTGGAAACGCCCATGCTTACCCGCGCCACACCGGAAGGCGCGCGCGATTTTCTCTCTCCGGCCCGCAACCGGCCGGGGCGCTTCTACGCCCTGCCGCAGTCCCCGCAGCTGTTCAAGCAACTGCTGATGATGTCGGGACTGGACCGCTACTACCAGATCGTGCGCTGCTTCCGCGACGAGGACCTGCGCGCCGACCGGCAGCCGGAATTCACCCAGCTCGACGTGGAAATGTCGTTCGTGGACGAAGAGGACGTGATGGGATTGATGGAGGCCCTGGTGCGCGAGGTGTTCTCCGGCGTGCTGGACGTGGAACTCGCGGATCCGTTTCCGCGCATGACCTACGCCGAGGCGATGCAGCGGTTCGCCAGCGACGCGCCGGACTTGCGCAACCCGCTGGAACTCGTCGAGCTGAGCGGCATATTCGCGGATTCGGAATTCAAGGTGTTCTCGGCGCCGGCCCGGGACCCCGGCTGCCGCGTGGCGGCGCTGAAGATTCCCGGCGGCGCCGGAATGACGCGCCGCGAACTCGACGAACTGACCGGATTCGTGCAGGCCATGGGCGCCAGGGGAATGGCCTGGATCAAGGTGGCCGATCCGGCAGTCGGCCGGGAGGGCATGCAGTCGCCGGTGCTGAAGTTCCTGGCCGACGAAGAGATCGCGGCGCTGCTCGAAAAGACCGGGCCGGCCGCGGGCGACCTGCTGCTGTTCGGGGCGGGAGCGGCCGCGATCGTGAACCGCACGCTGTCGGCACTGCGCGACCGGCTGGGCCGGGAACGGGGCCTGATCGGCGGCGGCTGGGCGCCGGTGTGGATCACGGAATTCCCGGGGTTCGAGTTCGACGAAGACGAAAAACGCTGGAAGGCGCTTCATCATCCCTTTACCGCGCCCGGCGTGACCGCGTCCGGCGAGTTGCTGGAACGGCCCGCGCAGGCCTCGTCGCGCGCCTACGACCTGGTCCTGAACGGCCACGAGATCGGCGGCGGCTCGGTCCGCATTCACCAGCGCGACATGCAGGCGGCCGTGTTCGAACTGCTGGGGCTTTCGGCGGAGGAAGCGGACCGGCAGTTCGGGTTTTTCCTGAAGGCGCTGGACTACGGCGTCCCGCCGCACGGCGGCATCGCCTTCGGGCTGGACCGCTGGGTCATGCTCATGGCCGGGGCCGAATCGATACGCGAAGTGATCGCCTTCCCCAAGACGCAATCCGGCGCCTGTCCCCTTACCGATGCGCCCGCCGCCGTCGAAGCGAAGCAACTGCGGGAACTCGGCTTGCGGCCGTTATAAACTACTCGCGGCCCGAAGGCTCATTTGCTGCTCCCATGCCCATTTACGAATACGAATGCCGCGAGTGCGGGTACCGGCTGGACGCGCTGCAGAAGATGAGCGATCCGCTCCTCAGCGATTGTCCCGAATGCGAGCGGCCGGGCCTCAAGAAGCTGGTTTCGGCGCCGCACTTCCGGCTGAAGGGAAGCGGCTGGTACGAGACCGATTTCAAGAACAGCGGGCGCGACAGGCAGGATGACGCGGGTAAGGACGCAGGGAATGGCGCAAGCAAAGCGGCGTCCGGTAAGGAGACGGACGGCGGCAAGGACAAGGCGGGCTCTTCCCCGGGCAAGGAATCGGGCGCGAAGCCGGCATCCGACGCAGCCGCCGCATGAGCAATGGCTGACAGCCGTATCAGCAATGTTTAGGAACTGGTGGCCGCGCCTGAGGCGCGTGCTGGTGGCCGGAGTGCTGGTTTGGGTCCCGTTGGGAATCACGGTGATCCTGCTGCGGTTCCTGATCGGCCTGGCGGACCAGACGCTCGAGTTGATTCCGGAACCTTTTCAACCCGAAGCGCTGCTCGGACGTCCGATTCCGGGGCTGGGCGTAGTCCTCAGCCTGGTGCTCCTGTTCCTAACCGGGCTGGTGGCCGCCAATGTGGTCGGCAAACGCTTTATCGGGTTCTGGGAAGCGTTGCTGCGCCGCATTCCGGTCGTGAAGACCATTTACACGGCCGCAAAGGGTTTCCTGGAAATGGTCCTGAGCGGCCAGAGCGGCTCCTTCAGCCGGGTGCTGCTGATCGAATACCCGCGCAAGGGTATCTACTGCATCGCGTTTCAGACCTCCAGCACGGTAGGCCAGCTGGCCGAGCACACGCCGGATTCGGTTTGCGTGTTCGTACCCACCACGCCGAACCCGACCTCCGGGTTCCTGGTCGTGGCGCCGGAGAAGGATCTGATCGAACTGAACATGAGCGTGGAGGATGCGATCAAGCTCGTCGTATCCGTGGGCGTCGTGGTTCCGGACCCGCACAATCTTCCCCGCGTCGATCCCGACGCCGGGGCGAGAGAAGCATGAGCAAACGGCCGTTTGACGTAACGGTCATTTTCAGCACCTACCGGCAGCCCGAATGGCTGGAAAAGACGCTATGCGGCTTCGCCCACCAGACCCACCGGGACTTCGAAGTGGTCGTGGCCGACGACGGCTCCGGCGAAGACACGGCCGAAGTCATCCGCAATGCCCGCGCCGGCGCCGGGCTTGAGATCGAGCACGTCCGGCAGGAGGACCGCGGCTTTCGCAAGTGCCGGATCCTGAACAAGGCCATCGCCAGGGCGCGGGGCGAATACCTGATTTTTACCGACAGGGACTGCATCCCTCAGCCGGAATTCGTGTCGCTGCATCTCGACCTCGCCGAACCGCGGCGTTTCCTCTCGGGCGGCCTGCTCAGGTTGCCGCTGGGACTGTCCCACAACATCGGGCCGGACGACATCGCGGCGAGTCGCTGCTTCTCCGCCTCAAGGCTGCGCAGCCGCGGCATGCCGCCGACCTACAAGCTTCTCAAGCTCACCGCCGGCGCGGGCTTCGGGGCGGTGCTGGACCGCCTGTCCCCGGCCACCGCCGGCTGGAACGGTCACAACGCTTCAGGCTGGAAAGCCGACATCCTCGCGGCAAACGGTTTCGACGAGCGGATGGGCTACGGCGGAGAAGACCGGGAACTGGGCGAGCGCCTGGAGAACGCCGGAATCCGCGGCAAGCGCATTCGCCACCGGGTCACCTGCCTGCACCTGGACCACCCGCGCGGCTACGTCGATCCGCAGGTGCGCGCAGCCAATCTCGCGATCCGCCAGGAAACCCGGCGCACGCGCCGCACCCGCACCGGGCACGGCATCGGGCAACTCTAGCCGGCGGCCGCTGCGGCGCCTCCGGCTTCGGCCTTGGCCTTGTCGCCACCGATCAGGATCACGAAATCATCGGCCTTGTAGTACTTGCGGAAGGTGTCGTTGACTTCCTCAAGCGTAAGCGCCCTGTAACGCTCGTGCATGGCGCCGTACCACTCTGCATCGAGTCCGTGTTCCGCGCCGCCCCTGAGAATGTTCGCCAGCGAGCCGTCGCTTGACCAGGAGCTCAGGTTCCCGGAGATCGTACCGTCCACCGCGTCCATGAGTTCCTCCGCCGTAAACCCGTCGTCCAGGGCCCGATGCAGTTCCTCCAGTGCGCCGGCCCTGACCTTGGACAGGTTTTCCGGCGCCGCGATGGCCTGGATGAAGAGGGCGCCGCTATCGTCGCCCTCGCGGTTGGACGCGTTCATGCCGCCGCCCGCTCCGTACGACCAGCCTTCTTTCTGGCGCAGGCGGTCGATCAGACGATTGCTCATCCCGCCGCCGCCGAAAATGCGGGTCGCGATGGCCAGCGCGGCGTAGTCCTCGTCGCGCACGTTCAGTGGAATCGGAAGCGCCGCGACCATGACCCCGTTGGCCTTGTCGGGCGTATCCAGCCATTCCTGCCGGGACTCCACGGCGTGATAGCCGCTCGGCGCGGGCACATACGCCACCGGCGCTTCCCAATCGCCGAACAACTCGTTCAGGCGCGCAGCCAGCGCAGCGGAATCTACGTTGCCCACGGCGGTCGCAATGGCGCCCTTGAAGCCGACGTGCGAATTCCAGAATTCGGCCAACGCGTCCCGATTCATGTTGCGGATCATCTCTTCCTGCTCGTCCAGGTCCATCGCGTAGCGGAAATGGTCCGGTCCATACGGGCTCAGCGTCTTGGACAGCGCGACCTGGACTTCGGTCTGGGGTTGTCCCCGCGCACCAGCAATGCTTGCCAGCGCGGAACGCTTGACCTCTTCGAGCTGGTCGGCGTCGAAGACCGGTTCGCGCAGCACATGCGCCATGAGCGACAGCGCCTCGTCAAAATTCTCCTCGTCGGTCGTGAGCGAGGCGCTGATGCTCTGCCCACCGCCGCCCACGCCAAGGCTGCTCTTCAGGCGGTTCCATTCCGTCGCCAATTCGTCGCGCGTGTATCGTGACGTGCCGCGTTGCAGTTGACCCGTCGCGTAACCGGGGACCCCGTGTTTGCCGGCCAGGCTCTCTTCGCTGCCGTAGAACAGGTTCAGCGAAACGATGATCTGGTCGCCGCGCGACTTCTTCTCGATCGCCCACAGCGAGCCGCCGTTGGCGAGTTCCTGCGTTACGGTGCGGGAAGCGATGTTCTCCGGCGTCGGGACAAATTCTTCACCGGCGCTCACCGATTGACGGCCCGCCAGGGCCGCCAGTTGCGTGCTTTGATCGCCCCGGGACTCGACCGTGGAGCGATCCGGGCTCTCGGTCGGTATGAACATGCCCGCGGTGCGGTTGCTCCGCTTGAAGTGCCTGGCCGCGGCCTCGTTCAGATCGTCCACGGTGACGGCATCGAGCTGGTCCTTGTAAAGGAACAGGTACCGCCAGTCGCCCGAAGCGATGCTCTCGGAGAGTCGGTTGGCAAGAAAGCCCACGCTCTTGATGGCGTTGTCGTAGCCCGACACCAGGGCAAGCTTCGCCCATTCGAGTTCCTCTTCCGTAATCGGTTCCTCGACAATGCCTTCCGCGACTTCCAACAACGTGTCCAGCACCAGTTGCGTATCGCCGTCCACCGGCACCGTGGCGCTGAGCTGGAAAAGGCCCGGGTAGGCAAAGGAATCGGCGCCGGCGCCCGCGCCGGCGGCAATGCCAGGCTCGACCATCTTGCGGTACAAGCGTCCGCGGCTGGAATCCGACAGGATCCGCCCCACCACGCCGAGAGCCGTATTTTCGGCGGTCGCCCCGGCCGGAATGTGATAGGCGGCCGCGACCAGGCTTTGTTCACCCACCCTTCGCAGGGTCACGAGGCGCTCGCCGTCCTGCACCGGTTCGACGGTGTAGATGCTCGGCAGTTCGCGCTCCGGTGCCGGGATGGCGCCGAACGAATCGGCGATGATCGCGGCGACCTCCCCGGGGTCGAAATCGCCGGCCACGATCAGCGTTGCGGTGTCCGGCTGGTAGTACATGCGGTAGAAGGCCTGCAGGCGGCCGATATCCACGCCCTCGACGTCGGAGCGCGCGCCGATCGTCGAGTTGCCATAGTTGTGCCACTCGAAGGCCGCCGCCCGGATGCGCTGAGACAACATCCTTCCCGGGTTGTTTTCGCCGCGCTCCATTTCATTGCGGACCACGGAAAATTCCGATTGCAGGTCCTCGTAGGCGATGTGCGAGTTGACCATGCGGTCGGCCTCCATGCGCAGCGCATATTCCAGGTTGTCATCGGTGGGCTCGAAGCTCTCGAAGTAGTTGGTTCGATCGAGCCAGGTCGTGCCATTGAATTGCATTCCCCGCTCGGAAAAATCCCCCGGGATGTCGGGATGGTCCGGCGTTCCCTTGAACAGCAGGTGCTCCAGCAGATGCGCCATTCCCGTTTCGCCGTAGTTCTCGTGCATGGAGCCGACGTGATAGGTGACGTTCACGGTCACTCGCTTCTGAGCACTGTCGGGAAACAGCAGTACCTGCAGGCCGTTGGGCAGCGAGTACTCGTGTATGCCTTCTACGCTCGTTACGTATTCGAACCCGCCCTCTCCGGCGGAAATGCCCAGCGGATCTTCCGCCGCGGCGGCCGCCGGCAGCACCAGCAGCATGACCATCAATTTCTGTCTCAGATACCTCATCGCAATCTCCTTCTGAAAATCATCACCCAACTTAATTCTGATGCAGCCGCTGTCGTCACCGTTGCATCAAAAGCACCCGTGCTTCCCACGGGGCTGCCATCTTACGCTGCTTCGGGACGGTCGCGAACCGAAATCACGGATTCTCCGTCCTTGTCGGCCACTTCCAGCGTCTCGCCCGGCCTGGCGTCCGCCGACAGCAGCCATTCCGCCAGAGGGTTCTCCACATAGTCGCGAATCACCCGTTTCAGCGGCCGGGCGCCGTATGCCGGGTCGTAGCCGAGATTAGACAGCCGCAACCTTACTTCATCCTTAACTTCGAGCCCCAGGTCCTGGTCCGCGAGCCTGAGCGCAAGCCGATCGAGCTGCAGGTCCACGATCGCGCGAATCTCGTCGCGCGTCAGCGGCCTGAACACAACGATGTCGTCGATGCGGTTGAGGAACTCCGGGCGAAAGTGCGAACGCAGGGAGTCCATCACGGCCTTCCTGATCTCCTCGTGTTCGGATCCGGCCAGTGAACGGATCCGGTCCGATGCCAGGTTGGAGGTCATGATCACGACCGTATTGCGGAAATCCACCGTTCGGCCCTGGCCGTCGGTCAGGCGCCCTTCGTCGAGCAATTGCAGCAGAATATTGAGCGCGTCCGGATGCGCTTTCTCCAGTTCGTCCAGCAAAAGGACGGAATACGGCTTGCGGCGCACGGCCTCCGTGAGTTGCCCGCCCTCTTCGTAGCCGATGTAGCCGGGCGGCGCGCCGACCAGCCGTGAAACGGCGTGCTTTTCCATGTACTCCGACATGTCGACCCGCACCATCGCGGCCTCGCTGTCGAAAAGGAACTCCGCCAGCGCCTTGCACAGCTCGGTCTTGCCCACGCCCGTGGGACCCAGGAACAGGAACGAGCCGGCAGGCCGGTCCGGGTCGGCGAGACCGGCGCGCGAGCGGCGGATCGCCCGCGACACCGCACGTACCGCCTCGTCCTGGCCGATCAGGCGGCGATGCAGCTCGTCCTCCATGCGGTTGAGCCGCTCGCGCTCGCCGGTCAGCATGCGGGCAACCGGAATGCCCGTGGCGCGGGCCACGACGGCGGCGATGTCGGCTTCCCCGACCCGGCTGGAGAGCATGGCGCCGGCGGCGTGTTCCGGCTCGTTATTCTGAGACTCCTCAAGTTTCCGTTCCAGCTCCGGGATTACGCCGTACTGAAGCTCGGACATGCGCTGCAGGTCCTGCCCGCGGCCGGCCTTCTCCAGCGCCAGTCGAGCCTGTTCCAGTTGCTCCTTGAGTCCGGCGGTTTCCTGGGTGCGGGCCTTTTCCGTCTTCCACGTCTCCGACAGTTCGGCGTGTTGTCCTTCGCGCTCGGCAATCTCGGCATCGAGGTCCGCCAGCCGCTGCCGCGCTCCCTCGTCCTCGTCCTTGCTCAGGGCCTCGCGTTCGATCTTCAACTGGATGAGCCGCCGCTCCAGCCGGTCGATGGCTTCCGGCTTGGAGTCCATCTGCAGCCGAATGCGCGCGGCGGCCTCGTCGATCAGGTCGATGGCCTTGTCCGGCAACTTGCGGTCGGTGACGTAGCGCTGAGACAGGGTGGACGCGGCGACTATGGCGGCGTCCGAAATCGTGACGCCATGATGCACTTCGTAGCGTTCCTTCAGGCCGCGCAGGATGGCGATCGTGTCCTCGACGCTGGGTTCGTCGATCAGCACCTTCTGAAAGCGCCGCTCGAGCGCGCCGTCCTTCTCCAGGTTCTTGCGATACTCGTCCAGGGTCGTTGCGCCCACGCAATGCAATTCGCCGCGCGCCAGGGCGGGTTTGAGCATGTTGCCGGCGTCCATGGCGCCCTCGGCCTTGCCGGCGCCAACGAGCGTATGCAGCTCGTCGATAAACAGGATGATCCGGCCTTCCCGTTTCGCCAGTTCCTTCAGAACCGCCTTCAGACGCTCCTCGAACTCGCCGCGGTACTTGGCGCCCGCGATCATCGCGCCGAGATCCAGGGCCAGCAGGCGCTTGTTCCTGAGCCCCTCGGGCACTTCCCTGTTGGCGATGCGCTGCGCCAGCCCTTCCACCACCGCGGTCTTGCCGACGCCCGGCTCGCCGATCAGCACCGGGTTGTTCTTGGTCCGCCGCTGCAGGATGTGCATCGTGCGGCGGATCTCCTCGTCGCGGCCGATGATGGGATCGAGCTTGCCTTCCTCGGCGCTGCGGGTCAGGTCGATCGCGTATTTCTCCAGCGCGCCCCGCAGTTCCTCGGCGCCCGGTTCGTCGACGGTTTCCCCGCCGCGAACCTGGTCGATCGCCGCCTCCAGTCGCGCAGGATCCACGCCGGCGTCGTTCATCAGTCGCGCATGCTCGCCTTTGTCGCTCACGGCGGCAAGCAGCAGGATCTCGCTGCTGACCAGCGTATCGCCGCGCTTGCGCGCCAGCTTGCCGGCCAGGTTGAGCACCCGCGCAAGCGCCGCCGAAGCGTGCAGATCGCCCTCCTGTCCCTGGACGCTCGGCATGCGCTCCAGCGCTTCGGCAAGATCGGTCTGGAGTTTTCCGGTGTCGGCGCCACCGCGGCGCAGGAGCGGCAGCACGGCGCCCCTATCCTGCTCCAGCAGCGCCCGAAGGACGTGCAGCGGCTCGAGAAACTGGTGGTCGGCATCCACGGCGGCCGCCCGCGCCTCGGACAGCGCTTCCCGCACGCGGTTGGTGAATTGGTCCATTACTCGGATATAGCGTCCGGCGGCGCGAATTCAACCGAGCGGGTCCAGCCAGACAAAGGAGGAATGACGCTCTGTGCCTCCGTCCCTGCGATAGGAATGAAAACGGACGGGATCCGAGAACGTGCACCAGCGGGCGCCGTAGACGTCCTTGATTCCGAGCCTGAGTAGCTGATGCCGCGCAAGGCCGGCCAGGTCGAGAAGCCAGTGCGTGCTGTCCCGTCTGGCAAAGAACTGCGCCGAATCGGGCGTACTGGTGGAAATGGCCCAGAAAACGTCGGCGCCGACCTCGTACGCCGGGCCGCCGATGCCGGGACCGATCCACGCCATCAGGTCCGGCGGGTCGATCGCCCCGGGACCGCCTTCACACAATGCGGCCACGGTCGCCTCGATCACGCCCGAAGCCAGGCCGCGCCAGCCGGCGTGAGCCGCTCCGACGCGACTTCCGGCAGCATCGCAAAACAGGACCGGCAGGCAGTCGGCGGTGCGCAGCATGCACGCGCGCCCCGCGCTGAACGACACGCAGCCATCGGCCTCGACTTCGGTCCAGTCACCGTCGGCGCATACAACGTCCCTGCCGTGCATCTGCGAGAGCCAGCGCGGTTCGCCGGGGATCTCCAGCAGGCGCCATGCCTCGCCGGGTTCGACGCCGCGCAGCGTGCTGGCGGCGCGAACCGGCCGGGGCGCCGGCCAATCGGGGCGAATCAGCCGCTCCATGAGAAATCGTCCCAGCCGCGCTCCTCCCCGGCGAGGCGCGTCAGCAGACCGCGCATGTCGTCCGGCAATGGAGCCTCAAAATTGCAGTCCCGATCCGTCGCGGGATGCCTTGTCCCGATCCGGCCGGCATGCAGCGCCGGACGGCCGAAGCCGTCCCTGCTGCGGGAATACAGCGAGTCCCCGACCAGCGGATACCCGGCGTGCGCCAGGTGCACGCGTATCTGGTGCGTGCGCCCCGTCTCCAGTCGGACCGCGACAAGCGCATTCACGGGAAAACGTTCAAGGACGCGATAGTGGGTAACGGCGCTGCGCCCGCCCGGACGAACCGCCATACGCAGCCGGTCGCGGGGATGGCGCCCCAGGGGCTGTTCCATGGTCCCGCCGGCCACCGGACAACCCCGCGTCACCGCCCGGTACTCGCGGCGAATCCGCCTGGCCTGCAGGTCCCGGGTAAGCCGCTGGTGGGCGGCGGCCGTGCGGGCCACGAGCAGCAGCCCCGTTGTGCCCGCATCCAGCCGGTGCACCAGCCCGAAGCGCGGCACGGCCTCGAGTTCCGGGAAACGATGCAGCAGCCCGTTCTGCAGCGTGCCGCCGGGATTCCCGGCGCCCGGATGCACGACCAGCCCGGCTGGCTTGTTCACGACGATCAGGTCCGGGTCGGCATGCGCCACGTCGAATTCCACGGGCTCCGGCTCCACCGCTCCCGCAGCCGCCAATTCCCCGCGAATCTCGTATTCCTGTCCCGCTTGCACTAACGAGCGGGGCCTCAATAGACTGCCGCTCTCCTCGGAGACCTGCCCGCGCTCTATCCAGACCTTGATCAGGCTGCGCGAATAGTCCGGCAACAGCTTCGCCAGCGCCGCATCCAGCCGGCGCCCACCGAGATCCCCGGGGATCACGACCCGTTCCTCCACCAGGCGCTTCATCGAACCACACTCCGCATGCCCCGCATCTTCGCAGAAAAAGGGCGGGGCTGACATGCTGCGGGGGCGCTCGTTATACTGCACTCTTGTTCTTGCCGCGATAGTTCTTGCGCACCGAAATGATCTCAACTCGTAACCTCGCCGGCATACTGCTGGTAGCGGCAGCCTGTGCCGCTCTGGCCGGTTGCGGCCGCGGCGACGAGCGCGACGAGCTGTCGGCCGCCAACGTGCTCTACGAACAAGGGCATGCCGCGCTTCAAGGCGGCGACTTCCGCAAGGCCTTGCGTTTCCTCGGCACGCTCAAGGCGCGCTTTCCGTTCAATCCGCAAACCCGCCAGGCTCAACTGGAAATCATCTATTGCCACTATCGGCTGAACGACCAGGACAGCGCGGTGGAGGCGGCGCGCGAGTTCGAGCGCGAGAACCCCCGCCATCCGAACGTCGATTACGCCATCTACATGCGCGGTCTGGCCCTGTTTGCGCGCCAGCCCGGACGCTTCGGGCGCCTGTTCCGGATCGACTACTCCCGGCGTCCCGTCCTGACCGCCGGCGAATCGTTCGACGCCTTCATGCAACTGACGACGCGATATCCCGAGAGCGAATATGCCGCGGACGCCCGGCGCCGCATGGTGTACCTGCGCAACCGCATGGCCCGCTACGAGAACCATGTCGCCGACTATTACCTCCGCCGGGGCGCCTGGATCGCGGCCGCGAACCGGGCGCGGTTCGCGATCGACAACTACCATGGCTCGCCCGAGATCGCCGGTTCGCTCAAGATCCTGGTAAAGGCGTACCGGAGGATAGGGCTGGATGAACTGGCGACGGACGCCGAGCAGATGCTCGCCACGAACTTTCCGGGCGAGCAGGTCGATGAGGAGCAGCGGCGGCGGCGCTTTTTCTTCTTCTAGCAGCCCGTGACTGCTAGTCTTCCAAGGGTATCAGCGCGGCGATCCGCTTTATGCGTCCCTGCTTGCCCGGAGGCCCGAGCGTGATGCACGCCGCCGTGGGGCGCTTGATTTCATACTCGCCGACCGAATAGCGCGCGTACCGGCGCCGCATCACGTCTTCGCTCAGCAGCAAGCGGTACTCGCGTTCCAGGTGGCTGAAGCGCACCCGCACAACGTGTTGGTCGGACACCGGGCGCCGCGTCACGTCCACAATGTAGCGGTCGAGTTCGATCAGCACCAGCGACGAATCCAGTTCCATGGCCTCCGGCGCCAGCACACGGTCATAGGAACCGGCCTTGGTCGAGGTCTGGTCCGACCACAGCTCCAGCGGAGATGAGCACAGATCGCCCAGGAGCTCCCGGGGATAGGTTCCGACCTTGCGCCAGCGGGGGCGCTCGGCGACAAGAAGATTCTCGTTCTGCGGAGGCTTGGGCGTGGCGGCTTCGACAGGCGCGACAAAAACATCCAGTGGGCGGGCCGGGGACTTGTTGCGGTAACGCACGGCGTTGAGAGACAACGCTCCCCCCTTTCCCGCGCCTTGAAGGCGCGCCCACGGGCCCAGTATCTCGCCGTCGAAATGCATCGCGGCTACCCGGAAACCACCTGCGGCTTCGTAGCGCGCCAGGCAGAGAAATTGCTTTATTTCCAACGCAGATCCCAAAAGCGCGGCATTTTATGTTTTTCGGGCCGATGCGCCAAACTCGGGGGGACCGAGGCGCGCCAGAACGGCGCGCAGCTCGTCCGGCAGGGTTGCATGCAGGCGCAATGTCCGCGAGGTCAGCGGATGACGCAACTCCAGCCCCGAGGCATGTAAAAACAGCCGCTTCAGGCCGAGTGACCGATCGGGCCCGCTCCGGGTCTGGCCGTAGCGGTCATCGCCGAGCACCGGGTGGCCGATCGCGGCGGCATGAACTCGGATCTGGTGGGTGCGGCCGGTAAGCGGCACGGCGCGGACCAACGTGGTCTCCCCCCACCCCTGGCGGGGCATGAAACGGGTCTGCGCCGGCTGGCCCGAACCCGCCCGGACCCTGCGCTCGGAACCCGTGCTGCGCGATCGGTCCAGGGGCAGGTCAACCCGGCGCTCGCCGCCCTTCAGGCGCCCGGCCAGCAGGGCGATATAGGTCTTCCGGACCTCACTCTCGCGAAAGGCCTTGTGCAGGGCGTTCAGGACGCGGGGTTTCCTGGCCAGCAGCAGGCAGCCGCTGGTGCCCCGGTCCAGCCGATGCGCCAATTGCAGAAAACCCTCGCGGGGGCGGGCGGCGCGTAGCAACTCCACCGCCCCCAGGCTGACGGAACCGCCCGCGTGCACGGCCAGCCCGGCCGGTTTGTCGAGAACCAGCAGACCCTCGTCCTCGTACAGCACGTGCTGCTCTATCCAGCGCGCTCTGGACGCCACCGGCGGCGGGGGCCGCCGTCGAAGAAACGGCGGCAATCGAACCTCGTCGCCAGCCCGCAGGCGATGCCCCGAGGATTTCCGGCCCCGGTTCACCCGCACCTCGCCCCGCCGGATCATGCGATGCACCCGCGCCAGCCGCATGCGCTTGAGACGGCCCGCCAGATAGTTGTCCAGGCGCCGTCCGGCATCGTCTCCGGAAACGATCAGAACATTGTCTTTCATCGGCAAATAGCGATGCCCCCAGGGTATTCGGCCATGCACGGCCTGGTCGTGTGCCGTGCTATAGCGCGCGCCGCCCACGCGGCGGGCGCCCCACCGCAGTGCATAAGGCCCAGGCTGGCAGCGCGTGCTATATTATGCGTCGGCGCTGCTGACACGCGCCCGCGCAACCGTTTGCGCAATCGGCAGGAGTGACCTGCCGGAACTGTTTCCAATTGCGGCGGAGGAACGCCGGTCTTTCCGGATGAATTTCAAGGACCCGAACGTGCACCTGACGTTTTCCTGATGAATTACCTCTTCATGCTCTGCTGCCGGCGCCCCCATGGGTGGGCGCCGCGCGCGGCTGCGGCGTGGCTCCGCCCGAACACGGACGAGATTCACAATGAAAAGAATGCTTGTAAACGCCACCCAGCACGAAGAGGTGCGCGTTGCCCTGGTCGATGGGCAAGAACTCTTTGACCTTGCCATTGAACACAGGGAAAAGGAAGAAAAGAGGGGCAATATCTACAAGGGCCGCATCGCGCGCGTAGAACCCAGCCTGGAGGCTGCCTTTGTGGATTTCGGCGCGGAGCGCCATGGTTTTCTCCCTCTGGAAGACATATCCCGCGAGTACTTCCTGAAGACTCCGGAGTCCGGCAAGCCGCTGAACATCGCCGAGCTGGTGGAAGAAGGCCAGCAGCTGGTGGTGCAGGTGGAGAAGGACGAGCGCGACAACAAGGGCGCGGCCCTCAGCACCCACGTTTCGCTGGCCGGCCGCTACCTGGTGCTGAACGCCAATAATCCGCGCGGCGGCGGCGTGTCCCGCCAGGTGCGCGGCGAGGATCGTCAGGCCGTGCAGCAGAGGCTCGGCAAGCTCAATATTCCCAAGGGAATGAGCGTAATCATCCGCACCCAGGGGCACGACAGGAGCACCGAGGAACTGCAGTGGGACCTCGACAACCAGTTGCGGATCTGGGAAGCCATCAAACTTGCCGTGCTGGATCGCGACGGACCGTTCCTGGTGGTGCAGGAATCCAGCGTGATCCTGCGGGCGGTGCGCGACTACCTGTCCGACTCCATCGGCGAGGTCGTGGTGGACGACGACGAGGCGTACGAGAGCATTCGCAGCTTCATGAAGCACACGATGCCGCACTTCCTGAACCGGCTGCGGCGCCATGAAGGCGACGGCCCCCTGTATAACCGCTACCAGATCGAGAGCCAGATCGACTCGGCGTACCGGCGCCGGGTGAACCTGCCTTCCGGCGGCCAGATCATCATCGACCAGCCGGAGGCGGGCATCTGCATCGACGTCAATTCCGCGCGCGCCACGTCCGCCGACGACATCGAACAGACCGCGCTGCAGACGAACCTGGAAGCCGCGGACCAGATCGCCCGTCAGTGCCGCATTCGCGACCTGTCGGGGCTGATCATGATCGACTTCATCGACATGCGTTCCTCCGGCGCCAACCGGCAGGTCGAGGAACGGCTGCGCCAGGCTACGCGCAACGAACCGGCGAGAATCCAGATCGGGCAGATTTCGCGCTTCGGCATCCTCGAAATGTCGCGTCAGCGCCTGCGGACCTCGCTTGTCGACGCGACCCATGAGACCTGCCCGAGGTGCGGCGGCACCGGGCGAATCCGGGGCGTGGAATCGCTTGGGCTGCACGTGCTGCGGATGATCAGCGAGGAAGCGGGCAAGGAAGGCACTTCCAAGGTGGTTGCCGAGTTGCCCCTGGTTGTCGCGAATTTCCTGCTCAACGAAAAGCGGGCCGTGCTCTCGCAGATCGAGGACGTGTTCAAGGTCAGCGTCGTGCTGGTGGCCAACTCCGCCATGGAGACGCCGGAATACGCGTTGCGCCGTGTTCGGGGCAAGGACGACGACGAGGACACGCCGAGTTACGAGATGGCGACGGTGACGGCGCCGCCGCCTTCGCTGCTGACGCCCAGCAGTCCCAAACCGCCCGAGAAGCCTGCTGTGGAACGAACGCTGCCGGATACCGCGCCACCCGAGCGCAAGCCCAGGGCCGCGAAGAAGCAAAGCCGCAGGAAGAAGCCGAAGGCGGGATTCTTCGCCCGGCTCTTCGGGCTGGACAGGAAGAAGAAAAAGGCGGACGCCGGTAAGAAGAAGCAGAAGGCCCACCCGCCCAAACGGACGCGTTCCAGGCATCCGCCGAAGGGGAAAAGCGGTGGCAGGGGAAGGAAAAAAGGCGCCCCCAGGGCAAAAGGCGGGCAGAGGCCAAAAGCGGATTCCCGGCCCAAGGGTCAGCAGAAGCAGAAAAAGGGAGACGGCAGGGCAAAAGCCCAGCCTTCACCGGCTGCGGCAAAGAAGGATGGCGAAGGGCCCGGCGGCCAGGCTCCGCGCCGCAGAAGACGCAGGCGACGCAGAAGGCCGGCGGCGGACGCCCCACCGCCCTCCTAGATCAGACCCTCAATCGACTTCGGCGGTCAGCCAGCCGTCGGGCTGCCAGTGCGAAACGCGCATCTCCACGCCTATGGCTTCGGCGTATCCGAGCAGCCGCGGCCGGGTCCAGTTCTCGTGAATCCACTCCTCGGTCAGATCGAACTGTCCGATCCTGTGAGTGGCCGCAAGCACGCGGGCGAACGGTGAACGCCAGCGGCGCATTCCGGGACCGGACTCCGTTTCCAGGCACAACTGGTAGTGGCAGGCCGTGCGGTCAAAGATGCCGATAAGGGCAATCTCGGGTTGCCCGGTCTTCTCGACCAGTCCCTTCATGATATTGGTCAGCGGCTTCATGGTCTTGATGTCGTGGGCCACGTATTCCTCCATCAATCCCTGGTCCTTGGCGAACTGCATGGCCTGAAGCCGCGCCTTGATCAGGGCGTCGTTGATCTCGTGCGCATAGGGCTTCGTGTTCTTGAGGGTCTTGAGCACCACCGCCACCGACTTGCCGAATTCCTCCTCACGGCCTTCGACGCCGGTGTCGACGCCGGTCCAGGCGTTCGGCGGAGGACCGCCCATTACTCCGGGCGGAGGCCCGCCGGCGGCTGAAGGCCGGGCGCCCGGCCTGGTGTCGGTTTCTTTGCGCAAAGCTTGAACGCTCATGAAATCCCTCGCTGGATGGCTGGTGGCAGGGGGAAAATATTATACGGAGCGCAGCATCGACTCCACCCGGCGCACATCTTCGGGCGTGTCCACTTCCGGCCCCGGTGGCGGGTCCACGACTTCCACGCCGATGCTCATGCCCAGCCACAGGGCCCTGAGCTGCTCCAGCCCCTCGCACCTTTCCGGCTCGCAGGGCGGCTCGGCCGTCAGCCTCTTCAGAACCCGAACGCGGTAGGCATACAGGCCGGTATGGCGCAGAAAGCGGGGGCGGCTGGCCCTGGCCGGGTGGCTGGCGGGAATGGGCGCGCGGCTGAAATACAGGGCCCTTCCGGCCGCATCCAGCACCACCTTGACCACATTGGGGTCGGCGGCCCCGGCCGGGTCGGGCAGCGGCGAAGCCAGCGTGGCCAGATCGTCGCGAAGCGCCCTGCCGGCTACGGCGCGAATATGCGCGGGATCGACCAGCGGCGCATCGCCCTGGAGGTTGACGACCACCTCGTCCGGTCCGAACCCGAGCTGCCCGGCCACCTCCGCTACCCGGTCCGATCCCGAGGCGTGATCCGCACGGGTCAGACAGGCCCGGCCGCCGAAGTTCTCCACGCAAGAGGCCACGCGCTCGTCGTCGGTGGCCACCACGACGGTTTTCGCCCCGCCCTCGCCGGCCCGGCGCCAGACATGCTCCACCAGCGGCCGCCCCGCCAGCGGTGTCAGGGGCTTGCCGGGCAAGCGCCTGGACGCGTAACGCGCGGGAATGACGATATGAAAGATGGCTGTCATCCGGGCCTGTTCGCACTAGTTCTTGTCGAGCAAAGCGAGAACCCTGTGGAGGATTCGCTCGCGGGAACTTTCGGGCATGTAAACCATTGCGGGAGTCCACCACAGATCCCCTCCACCGGGGTCCGGGTACTTTACGGCGTCCTTGGCCGTCATGATCACCGGCAAACCACGTTTCAGCAACGATTCCAGGGAAACCCGGCCGTGGTCCGGCGCGCGGACCGGCTCCACTTCAAGACCATAAGCCCCAAGCGCCGCATGAAAGCGCTGCGGGAAGCCGACCCCCGCCAGCGCCAGGACCCGCCGGCCGGCGAATTCCGCCAACGGCCGCTCCCCAGCCCCGTCCAGCCGCACCGCCCGGTCGATCCGCAATTCGAATTTCAGCCCGGGGAACTCGCTTTCCATGCCCTGGACCAGAACTTCATCCACTTCCCTGAGACGCCGGGAAGACTCGCGCAGCGGACCGGCCGGAAGCAGACGACCGTTTCCCAGGCCACGGTCACCGTCAACGACGCAAATCTCGAAATCCCGCGCCATGCGGTAGTGCTGCAGTCCGTCGTCCGACAGCACGATTTCCGCGCCTTCCGCTACCGCCCGGCGGGCGGCGCCGGCCCTGTCTATGCAGACCCACACCGGGCATTCGGCCTGCTTCGCCAGCATCACCGGCTCGTCGCCGACTTCGCCCGGATCGGAGTGTGGCGTGACGCGCATCGGCAGGCTCTGCCGGCGTCCTCCGTAGCCGCGGCTGACGATGGCCGGCCTGCGGCCTGCGTTTGCCAGCGACTGTGCCAGCCAGCCGGTAATCGGCGTCTTGCCGGTTCCGCCCACGCTGATATTGCCCACGATCACCACCGGGGCGTCCACCGAAAACGAACGCACCCAGCCCTTGCGGTAGGCTGTCCGTCTCATGGTGGCGGCGGTGGCGAACAGGCCCGCCGCCGGCCAGAGCAAGGCGCTGAGCCAGCCGCGCCGCCCCCACGGCACTGGCGCGTCAGCCGGCATTCCTGCTATTTCGGAATTGCAGCCTGTGCAGGCTGGCGTAGTGGCCGCCCCTGGCAAGCAGTTCGGCGTGCGGCCCCACTTCAACGATTCGGCCGCGTTCCAGGACCACGATGCGGTCCGCATGTTCCACTGTGCTGAGCCGATGGGCGATGACCAGCGTGGTTCGGCCGCGCATCAGCCGGTCCAGGGCTTCCTGCACGTGGCGCTCCGAGCGGCTGTCCAGTGCCGAGGTGGCCTCGTCGAGAATCAGGACCGGCGAGTCCTTCAGCAGGGCCCGTGCGATAGCCACCCGCTGCCTCTCCCCGCCGGACAGGCTCAGGCCCCCTTCGCCCACCAGCGCGTCCAGGCCGTCGCGTCTGGATTCCACGAACTCCATGACGTGGGCGGCCCGGGCCGCTGCCTCCACCGCGCCCGCACCGGTGCCGGACAGCGAGCCGTAGGCGATGTTGTTCGCCAGCGTGTCATTGAAAAGCATGACGTCCTGCGTCACCAGAGCGATCTGCGCACGCAGGTCCGCCAGTCGCCAATCGTTCAGCGGGCGCCCGTCCAGCCGCAGTTCTCCGGCGTCCGGTTCGAAGAAGCGCGGTATCAGGCTCACGAGGGTGGATTTGCCGCTGCCCGATCGCCCCACGATCGCCACCCTCTCGCCGGGCTCGATTGCGAGCGTTACGTCGCGTAGTGCCGCCGCGCCCTCGCGGTCATAGGAAAACGAAACGTTGACGAATTCCAGCTCGCCCCCGGCGCGCTTTCCGCTCGGCAGGGCCGGCGTCGCGGCGGCATCGGACTCCACCGCGCTGTCCAGCAGGCCGAATACCGATTCCGCGGCCGCCAGTCCCCGCTGCAGGGAGGCATTGACGTTGGTGAGATGCTTCAGCGGCGTCATCAGCAGCAGCATGGCCGCAATAAAGCCGGTAAAGTCGTCGACCGCGAGCCCCTCGGTGACGGAATACCGGGCGACGAACCAGGCTACCAGGGCAACGCCCACGGCAGCCAGCAGCATCGTGACGCCGTCGCCGCCGGCCCTCGCCATGATCAGCTTGAGATGCAGCCTCTTGTTGCTTTCGTTGGCGCGGGCGAAGCGTTCGCTCTCCCGATGTGCGCCCCCGAAAACCTTGATGATGCGGAGCCCGCGCAAGGCCTCATCGGTGAGCCGCGAGACCTCGCCCATGTTTTCCTGTATCCGGCTGCTGTAGCGGCGGAAGTGCCGCGACAGCACCCGCGCGGTCAATGCGATCAGCGGCGCGACGACGAGCACCACCGCGGACAGTCCGGCACTGAGGTAGACCATGTAGGCGACCAGCACGAGCACTGTGAGGCTGTCGCGAACGATGGTCGTGATGACCGTCGACCCCGCATCCGCTACCTGCTCGGCGTCGTACAGCATGCGCGAGAGCAATTGCGCGCGCGGCTGATTTTCGACCGCGCGCACGGGCATGTGCAGGAACCGCTCGAACAGCATCGACCTGAGCTGCCCGACCACCGAGCGGCCGATTCTTCCCAGTTGATGGGCCGAAACGAAGCCGGAAACGCCGCGTATGAGAAACAGGGCCAGCACGCCGGCCGGCAACCATCTCGCCCAGGGCCCCCCTTCATTGACCAGCAGTCCCGTCAGCTGTTTGACGGCAAACGCGAACCCGAATTCAGTCAATGCGAATACGGCCATGGCCAGGACCGCGAGCAGAAAGCTGCGCCAGTACGGGACGGCCAGCGCCGCAAGGCGCCTCATCGGAGTTTTGGGCTGCATGTTCCGAGTTTACCCGGCGCCCGGAAATTCCGAATCACGTTCGGCCGGCGCGGGATAGGTCCAGAGCCGCGCCCTGTCGCGGCGCCACTCCGTCGCCAGCTCCAGCGGACTACCGCCGCGTGTTTCGAATCGCAGCGCGCCGCTCGCGCCCGTGTCCCACTGCCGGGCCCCTGCCTCGGCCCAGCGTGCGACGACCGTTTCCCTGGGGAACCCCCAGCGGTTGAAGAATCCGGTGGAATGCACCACCAGGCGGGGGCGCACGGCCTGCACGAACTCGCGCGAAGAGGAACTTGAACTGCCGTGATGCGGTGAAAGGACCAGGTCGAACGGCCCGTCAAGGGCCCTGTCGACCAGTCGGGACTCGCCGGGGGATTCCAGGTCGCCCGGCAGCAGCACCCGCACGCCCGGGGCCTCGACGACCAGGACGCAGGAGTCGTCGTTGCCGCGCGATCCCGCGCCCGGGTCCGGGTTCAACGCACGAAACCGCGCCGCACCGGCGGCCCACTGCACTCCGGCAACGCAGCGCCGGTATCGCTCCGGTTCCAGTCCGTACAGGGCGGGAGCAATCAGCTCCGCTTCGGGATGCGCGCGCAGAACGCTCGCCGCTCCGCCCGCATGATCGCTGTCGCCGTGCGAGACCACCAGCGCATCCAGGCGCTGCACGCCCAGCGAGTCCATGGCGGGCAGGACCACGCTGTCGCCCGCGTCACTGGAGGAATACCGGGGGCCGGCGTCGTACAGCAGGTTGTATTCGGGCGCCTGCACCAGTACCGACAGGCCCTGGCCCACATCCAGCACGGTGACCGCCAGTTCGGTCCGGTCGGGATTCCGGTCCAGGCCCAGCACCGCCGGAACAAGCAGCAGCGGGGCAGCCCAGCGTGCCGGGACCGGCCTGGGAGCCAGCAGCCAGGCGACCCCGGCAACGGCCAGGATGGCGGGCAGCAATCCGAAATCCGGCGGCGACCACGCGGCCATTTCCAGAACGGAAAGCTGTGACAGCATCGACATCACGGCCGCGAGAAGGCCGGCGCCGTTGTCGAGCAGGAATACGCCGCCGGCAGGCCAGACGACGGTCAACAGCAGGGCCGCCAGCAGGCCCGGCACGATCAGCAGGGAAAAGAGCGGAATCGCGATGAGGTTGACGGCCGCCCCGATCAACGAAACCTCGCCGAAAAAAACCAGAACCAGCGGCGCCAGTCCCAGGGAAATGCGCCACTGGGCCACGGCCAGCCGGCGTACCCGGGAGGACGCGATTGAAGCACCCTGCCCGCCGGAACCGGCGACCGGTTCGCGCAGGCCGAGCACGCTGAGCGCCAGAAGCGCCACTGCGCCGAAACTCAACCAGAACCCGGGCGAAAGCACCGCAAACGGATCGGGCACGAGAACCACCAGCAGGGCGGCGCCGAGGGCTGCCCCGAGTCCACCGTAGCGGCGCATCCGGGCGAACACGAGAACGGCCGTAATCATTGCCAGGCTGCGCAGCGTGGAGACCGCAAAGCCGGCCAGCGCCGCGTAGCCAAGGGCTGCCAGGAACGACATGCCGGCGGCCGCATGGCGCGCCCGAATCCCGCCGGGCAAGCTCTGGGCAATGCGGCCCAGGGCGGAACCCACCAGCCAGGCGAACCAGGCCACGACACCCACGTGCAGGCCCGATATCGCAAACAGGTGCGCGGTCCCGGTCCGTCGCAGGGCCTCCCAGTCTCCATCGGTCAGCAAATGCCGCGCTCCGGTGGTCAGCGCGATGACGTACGGCACTCCGGGATTGCCTTTAAGCCAGGTCCGCACTCGTTCCACGAGTACGGCCCGGGCGCACAGCAGCCGCGGGCCCGCTTCGCAGCCGGCCAGGCGTTGCGGCGCGAGTTCATCGCGCACATAGCCCGTTGCGCTCAGGTTCTCGCGAAACGCCCACTGCTCGAAATCGAATCCGCCCGGGTTGAACAGGCCCCTGGGAGCGCGCACGCGCAGCTTGAAGAGCCAGGTTTCCCCTGCCCGCGGCGGCTCGCGACATTCGTACCAGGTCACCTGGATGCGCTCGAGACGCGGCCCCGGGTCCGCGATCTCGCCGACCCGGAGCCGAAAGCGGCAGGTCCCGGCGGCGACGCTCGGAAAGTCGTCGATCACCCCGGTCACGATCCGGTCCACGCGGCCGGCGGAGTCCGGCATGCGCTGCTCCAGCCGTATCGCGCCCAGACAAAGGGCGACGGCAGCGCCCAGCAGCGCAACGCCGATGAGCGTACCGCGCATGACCCATGCGGTCAGCGCCGCGATGGCCAGAATGACGGCGAAAAGATACGGATCGGGAGGCGGCGGAAGGACCAGGAATGCCAGGCAGACGCCGGCCAGCCATGCCATGCCCAGCCGCAGCATCAGCAGCGGGGGACGGCGTTCAGTTGCCCGCTTCGGCCAGCCGGCCGTCGCGCAGGGCGAGGACCCTGTCCATGCGCCGGGCGCGCTTCAAGTCATGGGTCACCACGACCAGCGCAGTCCCGGTGTCCCGATTCAGCTTCAGCAGGAGCTCGAACACCTGTTCGCCGGATTCGGGGTCCAGGTTGCCGGTAGGTTCATCGGCAAGCACGACTGACGGTCGGGTGATCAGCGCGCGCGCCACGGCCACGCGCTGACGTTCGCCCCCCGAGAGTTTTGCCGGACGATGCATGAGCCGCTCGCCCAGCCCCACCTGCTCGAGCAGCTCGCGCGCGTTCGCCAACGCTTCGGATGTGCCGGATCGACGGATCAGCAGCGGCATCGCGACGTTTTCCACGGCGCTGAACTCGGGCAGCAGGTGATGAAACTGGTAAACGAAACCGACGTGGCGGTTGCGCCTGCTTCCGCGTTCCGCAGGCCGCATCGCGCTGAAATTCCTGCCGTTCAGCTCGACCCAGCCGCGCGTGGGCGTGTCCAGGCCGCCGAGCAACTGAAGCAGCGTCGTCTTCCCGGAACCCGAGGCGCCCACGACCGCCAGGCGCTCGCCGGCGGCAATCTCGAGATCCACGCCGCGCAGCACCTCAAGAACCCGGCCCTGCTCGCGGAAATGCCTGACCAACCCGTGGCAGGACAAGGGCGGTGCGTGGGCCGCGGACTTCGCTTCATTCATGTCAGGAGTCCAGGCGGGTGGCCCTGGCCGGGTCGGTGCGGGCCGCGCGCAGCGCCGGATAGACGGTTGCGACCAGGGACAACAGCAGCGCCAGCGCGCATACCGCGACGACTTCGGGAACCAGGATGCGGCTGGGCATTTCATCCAGGCTGTAGCCCGGGCTGACGATGCTGGTTTCCAAAAACCGTTCGACGGCCGAAGTGAGCGGCCCGGCCCACACGGCCAGCGGAATCCCCACGGCGAGCCCGAGCCCGATGCCAAGCAGGCCCGCGAAACCCCCGTGCCCGGCGAAAATCGCCATGACCGAACGGGGCGTGGATCCGAGCGTCCTGAGGATGCCAATGTCCGGGGTTTTCTCGCGCACGATCATGACCAGGCTGGAGACAATGTTGAAAGCGGCGATCGCCGCAAGAAGCGTCAGAATGATAATGGTTATGCGTTTGGTCATCGCGATGGAATAGAAAAAGCTGGCGTGTTCCCAGGTCCAGTAGCGAACAAACAGATTCCCGGCCCTTTCGCCCGCGATTTCCGGCATCACCGCTTCCACCCGCCAGGGGTCCCTGAGCATCACCCGCAGCCCGCCGGCGGCCTCGCCCAGACCGAATAGCCGGCGCGCATCCTCGTAGTGCATCCAGGCGAGCGAGCGGTCGAAGTCGTTCATTCCGGCGTGAAAGACGCCCGCAACTTCAAGGCGGCGCATGCGCGGCGCGATTCCCGCCGGCGTGCTCCAGCCCTGCGGTACCTGCAGCAGGACATCGTCGCCCTCCCCCACGTCCAGGCGCCTCGCCAGTTCGCTGCCCAGCACGATCCGCCACGAACCGGCCGCAAGCGTCTCCAGCGCCATGTCCCTGGTGAGACCGCCCAGAGCCCGGAAAGCCGCCTCATCAGGTGCAAAGCCCAGCAGTTGAACGCCCGCAACGGCATCCGGCGCGCTCAGCACGCCCTGTCCATCGATATACGGCGCCGCCGATTCGACCTCCGGGTGCATCAGGGCGGCGTCGCGCAGTTCACGCCATTCGCCCAGTTCACCGGCGGGGCCGTGAAAGCTGCCGTGGGCCAGCACGCTGAGTATTCGCTCGCGCACGACCTGGTCGAAACCGTTCATGACCGACAGCACGACCACCAGCAGGGCCACCGCGGTCGCGACTCCCAGCATCGATAGCATCGATACCAGCGAAACGAACCCCCCGCGGCGGTTCGCCCTGAGCTGCGCCGACGCCATCCAGAGTTCGAACGCTCGCATGGGCCTACTCGTAGCGAAGGATGCCGGCCGGGTCCACCCGCGCCGCATGCCGCGAGGGGTACCAGGACGCCAGCGTCGACAGCAGCAGCGCCAGCCCGGTCACCGTAATGACGAGCGTCGCGGTCAATTCGTAAGGCACTCCGGTGAGATAGAAGGACTCCGCCGGCAGGAAGTCGAACCCGAAGAGGTTTTCAAGGAACTGCATCGCAGCGTCCACGTTCAGCGTCAGCCAGACGCCCAGCGCGCCTCCCAGGCCCACCCCGATGATTCCCGCCAACAGGCCCTGCAGCGAAAAAACCGCCATGATGGTGGGCGTTCGGGCTCCGAGGGTAGCCAGAATGGCAATCTCGCTGCGGCGCTCGTTGACCGACATGACCAGCGTAGCAACGATGTTGAACGCGGCCACCGCGATGATCGTGAACAGCAGCGCACCCATGGCCAGGCGTTCCAGTTCCACGGTTCGGAACAACGCCTCATGCTGCTGCATCCAGGAGCGCGTCGTCAGGCTTTCGGCGCCGACCCGTTCGGAGCCTGCCGCCCAGGCTTCCACCACGGCCGGCGTTTCATACGGATCGCTGCCGCTCACCTGCAGCGCGCTGACCCGGCCTTCAAGGCCGGCGAGTTCCGAAACGATCGGCAGACCCGCCAGCGCCAGGCTGCTGTCCGGCCCGGCGTTGCCCGCAACGAATACCGCGCTGACCGGAAGGTCCCGCAGGCTCGGCGCGGCGCCGTTGGGCCGGGGGATCAGCACCCGGACGGTGTCGCCCACGCGCACGCCCAGCGTGTCCGCAAGGTAGCGTCCGAGCGCCAGCCCACCGGCATTGGCGTGCAGATCGGCGAAGGATCCCGCGATGACGGACTGGCCGTACGGCGCTGCCTGCATGGCTGGATCGGCGGCTATTCCCAGCAACTGCACGCCGGCATAGCGCCGCCTGGAGACGAGCAGCGCTTCCAGTTCCACCACCGGACCGACCCGCCGGACACCTGGCAATGCCGCCAGTTCTTCCGCGGTTTCGCGCCATTCGCCCAGCCCGTCTTCGGCGAGCACGCTCACCTGGGCGTCAAACCTGAGCAGCCGTTCGCGCAATTCGGCGGCGAAGCCGTCCATTACCGCAATCACGACGATCAACGAGGCTACTCCCAAGGCCAGACCGATTACGGAAGCCAGGCCGATGAAGGAAACGAAGCGGTTGCGCGTGGGCGCACGCAGGTATCGCCAGGCGATGGCAAGCGCTAGGGGCCGGATCATCGCGACATTGTCCCACGAACCGCTTGTGCTTCCCCGCGATGTTCGCCTTCATAATGCGCGCCGTATGAAAGACGAACGGGCCCCCGCTGCGGCTTTGTCGGCAATACGGCCGATTGTCTGGCCGGATGGGCGCGATGTGGTGCTCCAACTGCATGGGGTCAGCGCGGGCGCGGCGCCGCTGGTCTGCGCCGGCCTGATTGACGCCGGCGTTTCGCCATGCGTACTGGTCGTGACGCCCGAGCCGGGACGCGTGGAGCAATTCATGCAGCAGGTGGCGTGGTTGCGGGGGCGCGACGAGGGCGTGGCATTCCTGCCCGACCGGGAAACGCTCGCCTACGACCTGTTCAGCCCGCATCCCGAAATCACGTCGCGGCGCCTGGAAACGCTGTCCGGCCTGCTGGTTCACGAGGCTCCTCAAACGGCGCGGACGCTGTTTGTCGCCGCACCCACGCTGCTGGACCGCCTGCCGCCGCGCGCGCAGCTTCGCCAGTGGCTGGGGGTCAGTTGCCGTACCGGGCAGGAACTGGATCCCGAAGACCTTCGGAGAAGACTCGACGAAGCGGCCTATCTTCGGGTGCCGCTGGTCAATGAGCCCGGAGAATATGCCGTGCGCGGCGCGCTGCTGGACATTTTTCCCAGCGGCTCCCCGGCGCCGGTGCGGATCGAGTTCTTTGACCGGGAGGTCGAATCCATCCGTCGGTTCAACCCGGCCTCGCAACGCAGCACCGGAAAACTGGATTCGTTCAGCCTCCTGCCAGCACGCGAACTTCCGCTGGACTCGGACAGCATCGACGGCTTCCGGGAACGATTCCGGCGGCGGTTCCCGGAAAATCCGGCGCGGGCGGAGGTTTTCCGGAAACTGGGCGAGGGCGTGGCGCCGCAGGGGGCGGAGAATTACCTGCCGCTGTTCTTCGAACGAACCGAAACCCTCTGGGACTACCTTCCGTCCGACAGCGCGGTCGTCCTTCTCCCGGGCGTCGAAACCGCTCTTGAATCGGAGTGGGAAGCCATAATGGACCGGTACCGGCAGCGGGACGGCGACCTGGAACAACCCTGCCTGCCGCCGGAAGAACTCTTCGCGCCTCCGGACCTGCACAAGACCGCCGTGGCGGGCCTGCGCAGCGTCCACTGTCGGCCCGAGTCACTGGCGGACATTGCCGTTCGGGCCGGGGCGCAGGACGTCAGTGCGCGGCCGGCGCCGATGGTGCCGTTGACCCGCAGCGACGAGCACACTTCACTGGAAGCCTACGCGCAAGCGCCCGGCCGGCGCATTCTGCTGGCCGCGGAAACTGCCGGTCAGCGCGAACTGGTTCGCGAGTTGCTGCGCGGCAGGCAACTCAAGGCGCAGGACGTCGCGTCCTGGAGCGATTTCCTGGCCTCCAATGCGCCGTTGTGCCTGGCCGAGAGCCCGCTGGATCACGGAATCGTGCTCCACGACGAGCTGACCGTGCTCACCGAACGCGAGCTGTTCGGCCGGCAGCGACCGCTTACCCGGCGCCGGCGGCGCGGGCAGCCGCCGCCCGAAGCCATACTGCAAAGCCTGGCCGACCTTGTGCCGGGAGCGCCCGTGGTGCATGAGGACCACGGCATCGGCCGTTACGAGGGATTGCAGCACATGGACGCGGGAGGCGCGCCGGCCGAGTTCATGCGCGTGCAGTACGCGGGCGGCGACCGCCTTTACGTGCCCGTGTCCGACATGCAGCTCATTACCCGCTATACCGGCGGAAGCCCCGAGCACGCTCCTCTGCACCGGCTGGGCTCGGACGCCTGGGATCGGATCAAGCGGCGCGCGGAACGCCAGTTGCGGGACGTCGCCGCCGAACTGCTGCAACTGCAGGCCCGGCGCGCCGCGCGGACCATGCCGGCCATCGAGGCCCCGCCCGCGGAGATGAGCGCATTCACGGCCCGCTTCCCCTACCGGCTTACGCACGACCAGGAACGCGCGGTGGAGCAGGTGCTGGACGATCTCGCGGCCGGCCGGCCGATGGATCGGCTGATCTGCGGAGACGTGGGTTTCGGCAAGACCGAGGTGGCGCTGCGCGCAGCCTTCGCAGCCGTATTCCAGGGCCACCAGGTGGCGGTCCTGGCGCCGACCACGCTGCTGGTCGAGCAGCATTACCGCGTGTTCCGCGACCGTTTTGCCGATTGGCCCGTCCGGGTCGAAATGCTGACCCGCTTCGGCGCCGGCCGCAGGAACGAGGAGGTGCGGGAGCGGCTTGCCGACGGGCGCGCGGACATTGTTGTCGGCTCCCACGGCCTTTTGAACGCCCGGGTGCGCTTCAAGCGTCCGGGGTTGCTGGTCGTCGACGAGGAACACCGCTTCGGCGTGCGCCAGAAGGAACGCATCAAGAGCCTGCGGGCCGACCTGCACGTCCTGACGCTCACGGCCACGCCTATTCCACGGACGCTTAACATGTCCCTGGGCGGCCTGCGCGATCTGTCATTGATCACCACGCCGCCACCGGCGCGCATGGCGGTCAGGACCTTCGTCACGCCGTGGCGCAACAGCCTGATCCGCGAGGCCTGCGGGCGGGAACTGCGCCGCGGGGGCGCCGTGTTCTTCGTCCACAACCGGGTCAGGGACATCGACCGAATCGCGCGCGAAGTGCAGGCGCTGCTCGGCGACGCGCGGCTGGAAGTGGCCCACGGCCAACTGCCTGACGCGGAACTCCAGCGCGTGATGACCGACTTCTATCACCGCCGCTTCGACGTGCTGGTGTGCACGACCATCATCGAAAGCGGACTGGACATTCCCCACGCCAACACCATGCTGATCAACCGCGCGGACCGGCTGGGGCTCGCCCAGTTGCACCAGTTGCGGGGCCGGGTCGGACGCTCCCATCACCAGGCCTACGCCTACCTGATCCGCCCGCACGAAAAGGAGATGACCGCCGACGCGCACAAGCGCCTGGAAGCGATACAGGCCGCCGGCGAACTCGGCGCCGGGTTCCTGCTCGCTACCCACGACCTGGAGATCCGGGGCGCGGGAGAACTGCTGGGCGAGGAGCAGTCGGGGCAAATACAGCAGATCGGCTTCAGCCTCTACAACGACATGCTGAGCCGGGCCGTGCAGGAGTTGCGGGACAGTCCCGCCGAGCGCCCGGGTGTCGCGGCGCAGCCGCGCGCGGACGTCGAGCTGAACCTGGGCGCGCTGCTGCCCGAGGACTACATGCCCGACGTCAACCAGCGCCTGAGCTGGTACAAGCGCGTGTCTACCGCCGCGGACGCATCAAGCCTGAACGCGCTCATGGTCGAACTCGTGGACCGCTTCGGCCCGGCGCCCGATCAGGCGATGAATCTCTTCCGGCAGGCGCGAATCCAGCAGCGCATGCGGGAGTTGGGCATACGGGTGCTGCAGGCCGCGGACCGCGGCGGCGAGGCGGAGTTCTACAACCACACGCCTGTGGACCCCCTGCATCTCGCCGCACTGGCCCGGCGGCAGCCGGAAGAATATTCCTTGCGGCCCCATGGCGCGCTCAGGTTTCGGGCCGATCTGTCCCGGCCCGAGCGGCGCTTTGGTTACATAGAACGCCTGCTTGAATCGCTTGAAGAGGCCCGCGGATCCGAAACCGTACACTAGTGTCGTGCCTCGTCCCCTGCCGCATAGATCCCCTGGCCTGCCGATCGTCGCCCTGATTCAGGTCGCGGCGTGCCTCCTGCTTGCCGGGCCCGTGCAGGCGCAGGATGGCGAGTTCCGGGTGGCCCTGGAAATGATCGTTTTTCTGCAACTGGCGCCGGAGGAAAGCACCGAGGACCTCATGCATGCGTCCCCGGATCTGCCGCCTCCCGAGATCTGGCCCGCGCCATTGGAGCTGCCGGACTCGGATTCCGCGACGCCCGGCCCACCGGCTGGCCTTCTGGCGCTGACCCGCGCGCAATTCGCCCTGGACGGCATCTGGTTATCGATGCGCCGCAGTGCCGGCTACCGGCCACTGGCGCACTTCGCCTGGGCCATGCCGGCGCAGTGGAGCGGCGAACCGATACCGTTGCGGCTGTCCACGCTTGCTGCCGGGCCGCTGCCCTTCAGCGGGCTGGCGTCACTGGAAGAGGAACGGTTCGTGCATCTCGCACTCGACCTGCGCATGCCCGCGGTTGAAGAGGACGTTGGCGAGTATCGAATCCGGGAACGGCGCCGACTCCTGCTGGGGGAAGTCCACTACTTCGACCATCCCCGGTTCGGGGCCATCGCGCGCCTGTTCCGCTATCGTCCGCGTCCGGAAGCGGGTGACTGAGGGCTGACCGCTTCTTTGGGCGCTTCGATTTCGCGCCTTTGTGTGCCTCCTTCTCGCTGGAAGCGCCATCCTGGCTCGATTCTCGCTGTCCTGCTCCAACGTTCCCGCGAGAACGAGGCACACAAAGGCGCTACCGTGGGTGCGCGCGCGGTTCGGTGAGCCAGCGGAGCAGCAACTCCCGGGCGCGCTTGAGGCCCGTGTCCAGCCAGACGGCGTGCTGTTCGATGATGCCGGCCATTTCGCCTTGCCTGTTCCGGCCGGCGGCATGGTTGGTCACCAGTGACAGGGAGACATAGGGAATGCCCAGTTCGCGGGCCAGCACCGCCTCCGGCATCAGGGTCATGCCCACCAGCGTGCATCCGTCCTGTTCCAGCCGGTCGATTTCCGCGGCGGTTTCCAGCCGCGGACCCTGCATCGCGCCGTAGACGCCCCGCACAATGCAGTCCGTGCCTTCAGCGGCCGCGACCAGGCCCCTACGCATGTTCGCGTCGAAAGGGTTCGCGAACTCGACGAACGCGCTCTTGCCCGCACCGTCCTGAGCGAAGCTGGTCTCGCGCGAGTGGGTGTAGTCGATCAGGTCATGCGGTATGACGATGGCGCCGGGGACGGCCTCCGCGGCGATGCCGCCCACCGAATGAACGCCCAGAATGCGCCTGGCGCCGGCCTCGGCCAGGGCCTTTAGGTTGGCGCGATAGTTGATCCGATGAGGCGCGATCGCGTAGTCCGCGCCGTGCCTGTTCAGGTAGAGAACCGGAACCCGATTGAGCCGCCGTATCTCCACGGGCGCCGAAGGCGGGCCATAGGGCTGATCCTCTGTCGGCGCCGGACTCTCCGGCGGCCCCATGCCCAGCCGCTCCGCCGGAGCACCCGAAATCACCGCCAGCCCGTCAATCGCCATCAAGCGGCGCGGCGCAGGCGATTCAGACGCGTGGCGGAACCTGGGCTGATGTCGAAGCGCCAGTCCCTCAGGAGTTCGCGCACACCCTCGGGGTCGTTGCAGATCGGCAGCATGTCGCACCCGGCCTCCAGGGCGGCCTCCACGCGCTGTCCGAGATCGCCGGCCTGACCCGCCCCGTGCATGGAAAGATCGTCGGCAAAGATCGCGCCGGAAAAACCCAAGCGCCGGCGCAGCTCTTCGCCCAACCACCGTTGCGAATAGCAGGGCGTGGGATCGTCCAC
The DNA here is from genome assembly GCA_009838035.1 of Gammaproteobacteria bacterium. Taxonomy (NCBI): domain Bacteria; kingdom Pseudomonadati; phylum Pseudomonadota; class Gammaproteobacteria; species Gammaproteobacteria bacterium. Next base: position 22,512 of record VXSK01000028.1, on the reverse strand, counting down.
CGCGGGATACTGCACATGCGCGGTCATGACCGCCCCCGCGCCGGCCGCGAAAAGCCGCTCGAAGGGCACAAGATCGGCAAGCAATGCGGGGTAGTCCCGCTCGTCCACCGGCAGCTCGACGTGGGAATCGGCCGCTACCCAGCCATGACCCGGAAAGTGCTTGGCCACGCAGGCCATGCCGCCGGAAGCGGCGCCCTGAACGAAGGCCGTGCCGAGAATCGACACGACTTCGGGATCGCCGTGCAGGGCGCGGTCGCCGATCACGCCGCTCCTGCCGTGGTCCACGTCCACAACCGGCGCAAAGCTGAAGTCGATACCGACCGCATCCAGTTCCAGCGCCAGCAGGCGGCCGCGTGCGCGGGCCAGCTCCATGGCCCGGCCGGGATCGGAATCGTGGACCTCGCCGAGAACGCGGGCCGGCGGCAGGACGGAGAAACCCGAGCGCATGCGCTGGACCCGGCCGCCCTCCTGGTCGATGGCGACCAACACGGGACGTTCGGCGGCGGATCGAATGGAGGCAACCAGGCTGCGCACCTGGCCCGGAAGCCGGTAATTGCGGCTGAACAGGATGACGCCGCCGACTGCTTCGTGGCGCAACAGGTCCGCCTCCGCCGACTGCAGGGCCAGGCCCTCGAGATCGATCATCAGCGGGCCCAACTCCCGCCCCCCTACGGCTGGATGTCGACGCGGCAGCCGGGGCCGACACGATCGAACAGCGCGATTACGTCGGCATTGCGCATCCTCACGCAGCCGTGCGAGCGCGGCACGCCCATCGGTTCCGAATCGGGCGTGCCGTGAATGTAGATGTAGCGGCGCATGCTGTCCACGCGGCCGTGCCGGTTATACCCGGGCTGTTCGCCGCACAGCCACAGGATTCGGCTGAGCACCCAGTCCCTCCCGGGGTGCTGCCTGGCCAGTTCCTCGGAGTAGATTTCGCCGGTTGCGCGACGTCCCACGAACACCGCGCCCGACGGCTGCCCGTCCCCGATGCAGGCCCGGATGCGATGCCGGCCGCGGGGCGTTCCCATGCTGTCGGTCAGTTCTCCGGGACCGTAACGGGACGTGGATACGGGCCATCGACCGACAACCTTGCCGCCCTCGAGGAGCTGCAGGGTTTGCCGCGATATGCCGATGAGGACTTCAGCCGCCATCGTTCGTGGGAACTAGTGAACGGTCGCCGATTCTTCCCTGGCGGCTTCTCCCGGCTGCGGGTCCGCAGCGGGCTGATCGTCATCCGAACCCGCATCGCCGGCAGATTCCGCGTCGGCGGCCTCCTTCCGATCCTCGGGTTCGGCCTCCAGCTTGCGGGCAAACTCCGTCAGGTGCTGCTCGCCGCTTGACTTGAGCACATCGATCAGCAGTCCGTACTCGTCATCCAGGCTGTCCTGCGTCAGGTTTCCCCGAAGGTAGTCAAAGTGGATGGACACGAGGTAGGTGTTCAGCGCGTCCTCAAGGCAATAGCGTCGGATGTCGCCGATCCTCCCTTCGAGGTAGGCGTCCATGACGCTTGATCCTTCCATCAGGTTTTTGCCGGGCAGGCCGAGCAGCGCGCAGGCTTCTCGCAGGCTTGGCCGCCCGCGACCCTGAAAGCCGGACAACGCATCCATAAGGTCGGTATGCCGCCAGTGGAAACGCGACAGGTAGTTGTTGAAGCGGAAGGCCCGGTCGTTCACTCCGGTTTCCCAGTAGTTCTTGGCCTGGATCTCGTGGCGCAGCGCGCGGAAGTTCAGCACCGGCAGGTCGAAAGCGGCCCCGTTCCAGGTAACCAGGTCGGGAACGTAGTGCCCGAGCCCGCGGAAAAAACGCATGATCAGTTCGGATTCCTTGGCATCCTCCTCACCGAGCACCAGCGGCCGCACCCCTTCGTCGTTGCGAAGCACGACACCGATCGCCACCACCTTGTGCTGAATCGGAGGAAGGAACTCCAGGCCTGTGCGCTGCTGATAGTGATGCAGCATGGCGCGCATCACCTCACCCTCGTCCAGGTCGTCCAGTCCGTACAGCCCCCGCCCCATTTCGGCATCCGGGACCGTTTCAATGTCAAGAACCAGTTTCGCACTCATCCGCTGTCCCCCGATACCAGTATCGCCGTCGCCACAACCAGGCCGGCTTCGTCAGTCAAACTCAGGTAACCGCCGCTGACTCCGGCGGCGGCGCACGCAGCCTTGCCGCGAGGTGAAAAGATGATCTCCGGGCGGCCCCTGCGGTCATGCCGCACTCCGGAATCGCGGACCCACATTCCGTGGCGAAACCCCGTGCCCAGCGCCTTTACGATCGCTTCCTTGGCGGCGAACCGCATGGCCAGAAAACGCGCAGGTCTCTTTGCGGCGGCGAATTCTCGCTGTTCGGAATCCATCAATACGCGGCGGACGAACCGGTCGCCGAACCGCCTGTATACGCGCTCGACGCGATCGATCCGCAGCAGGTCCGTTCCGATTCCGTAAATCATCGTCGCCGCCCCCTTGCCTGCTCCTGCCCGCGGGCCGCTTCCATAAGGTCCTTCATTCGCCTTACGGCCCCGGGGAAACCATCAAATATCGCCTGGGCAACGATAGCATGACCGATATTGAGTTCGGCAATCTCCCCAATCGCCGCCACCGCGGCCGTATTTTCGTAATGCAGGCCGTGCCCGGCGTTAACCACCAGTCCCAGCCCCGCCGCGACCGTTGCGGCGCGGCTGACACGCGCCAGTTCCTCCGCCCGGGCCGACGCGTTGGCGGCGTCCGCATAAACGCCCGTGTGCAACTCGACCACCGGCGCTCCGGCTTCGGCCGCTGCACGCAACTGCGCCTCGTCCGGATCGACGAACAGCGATACCCGCACCCCGGCGTCCGCCAGGCGTGCGCAGGCGCCGCCAAGCGTTTCGGCCTGCGCGCGAACGTCCAGCCCGCCCTCGGTCGTGAGTTCCTGGCGCCGCTCGGGCACCAGGCAGCAATCCTCGGGACGCCATTGCTCGGCGAGCGCCAGCATTTCCTCCGTGGCGGCCATCTCCAGGTTCACGCGCACGTCCGGCATCCCGATCAGGCGCGCAACATCGCGGTCCTGGATGTGGCGCCGATCCTCGCGCAAATGCACGGTAATGTAGTCGGCGCCGGAATACAGCGCCTGCCGCGCGGCCTCCACCGGATCGGGGTACGCGGTTCCCCGCGCCTGGCGCAAGGTAGCCACGTGATCGACATTCACTCCAAGAAGAATCGTCACCTCAAACGCCCCTGTGGGGTTCTCTGGTTTCCTGCCGCAAGTGTGACAGCTTGCCTGCCGGACCGCAACGCGCCGTCAGCTCAGCAGGTCGAGCAGTTTCGCCTGACCTATGATTTCTACGCCGAGTTTTTCGGCCTTCGCACGCTTGCTGCCAGCATTAGCGCCCGCCACCAGGTAGTCGGTCTTCTTTGAGACGCCGGACGAGACCCGGCCTCCGGCCATGACGATTCGTTCCCGGGCTTCGTCTCGGGTCATTCCCTCAAGTGTGCCGGTCAGGACCAGGGTCTTGCCGCGCAAGGGGCCGGTGGATGCCGCGGGAGCTGCGTCCGCGTCCGGCCATTCCACGCCGTGGCGCTGCAGCTCGGCAATCACTCGCAGGTTGTCGCCTTGCCGAAAAAACTCGCTCACCCGTCGGGCCACGATTTCACCCACGTCCGGCACTTCCTGCAGCGCTTCCTCGTCCGCGTTGCGCAAGGCCTCAAGGCTGCCGAAGTGCCGCGCCAGCGAAGCGGCCGTGACCCGGCCGACGTCCCGGATTCCCAGCGAGAACAGGAAACGGGCCAGCGTCGTCGATTTGCTGCCTTCGATTGCGCCCAGCAGGTTCTCCGATGACTTGTCCGCCATGCGTTCCAGCTCGTTGAGCTGTTCCCTGGAAAGGGCGTACAGGTTCGCCGGATTCTTCGCCAGGCCCCGATCGACCAGTTGCCCCACCAGCACCTCGCCCAGGCCCTCGATATCCATCGCGCCGCGGGACGCGAAGTGCATCAGGGCCTGGCGGCGTTGCGCGGGGCAGATCAGACCGCCCGTGCAGCGGGCCACGGCCTCGTCCTCGGGCCGCACGACTTCCGACGCGCACTCCGGGCAGTGGTCGGGAAGCGGCGGCACGGGCGGATCGCCCTGCCTGCGGTCGGGCAGCGAGCGCACGACCTCGGGGATTACGTCGCCGGCGCGCCGTACCACCACCGTGTCACCCGCGCGCACGTCCTTGCGCAGCAGTTCTCCGTAGTTGTGCAAGGTCGCGTTGCTGACCGTTGCGCCACCCACGAATACCGGTTCAAGCCGGGCCACGGGGGTCAGCGCACCGGTGCGGCCCACCTGGTACTCGATGGCGCGCACGGTCGTGAGCTTTTCCTCCGCGGGGAACTTTTGCGCCACGGCCCAGCGCGGGGCGTGCGAAGAGGCCCCGGCCTGATCGCGCAGATCGAAGCGCTCCAGCTTGTACACCACGCCGTCCAGAGCGTAATCGAAGCTCTCGCGAAGGGCGGCGATCCGCTCATAGTAGGCGAGGCATCCCGACGCGCCGGCCACGCTCTCGGTTTCCGGACACACCCTGAGGCCCCACGACGCCATGGCTTCAAGCAACTCCGACTGCCCCGCCACGGCGGGCACATCGACCGCGCGGCCCACGCCGTGGGCAAAGAAATCGAGGCTTTTCCGGGCGGCCTCTTTCGGGTCCTTCTGGCGAAGCGCGCCCGCGGCGGCGTTGCGGGGATTGACGAGGGCCTTCTCTCCCTCCTGCTCCGCTTGCCTGTTGTACGCCTCAAAACCGCTGAGCGGCATGAAAACCTCGCCGCGCACTTCGATACGCTCGGGAACATCGCCGCCCGTCAGCCGATCGGGGACCGACGCTATGGTGCGGGCCGTATGTGTGACGTTTTCTCCAACGCGTCCGTCGCCGCGCGTGGCCGCCCGCACCAGACGGCCGCGCTCGTACAGGAGGCTCAAGGCAACGCCGTCCAGCTTGGGTTCTGCGGAGTACTGCCGTTCGGTCTCCTCGTCCAGAAGGCCGGCCAGACGGCGATCGAACTCCTCCAGCTCTTCGGCATCGAAGACGTTCTCGAGCGACAGCATGCGCGCGCCATGCTCGACCGGTGCGAAGGCCTCGCTGGGGCGCGAACCCACGGATTGGGTGGGCGAATCGGGGGTTACGAGATCCGGGTGCACCTCCTCAAGTTCGCGCAGTTCCCGATAGAGCGAGTCGTACTCGGAATCGGGAATTTCGGGATCGTCCTGTTCATGGTACAGACGGTTGTGGCGGTGGATTTCCGCCCGCAGCCACTCTGCCCTTTCTTCCTTGCTTTCGGGAGACGGTCCTGCGGGCCGGTCAGGCGGCGGCAAGACGCACGGCCTCTTCAAGGTCGACGGTGACGATTCGCGATATGCCGGGCTCCTGCATGGTCACGCCCAGCAGGTAGTCGACGGCCTGCATCGTGCTCTTGTTGTGCGTTACCACGAGGCACTGTACTGCCTGCGACATCTCGCCGATCAAGTCGCAGAACTTCACGACGTTGACGTCGTCCAGCGCCGCGTCCACCTCGTCGAGCATGCAGAAAGGCGCCGGGTTCAACTGAATCACGGCAACCAGGAAGGCGATGGCCGCCAGCGATTTCTCGCCGCCGGAAAGCTGGCTGACGCGCACGTTGCGCTTGCCCGGAGGATGCACCATGAACCGGATGTCCGCGGTCAGGATATCGTCGCCTTCGAAAACCAGGCCGGCCCGTCCGCCGCCGAACAGCCGTGCGAAGTTGACGTCGAAGCCCTTGCTCACGGCCTCGCCCGTCTCCTTGAGCCGCGTACGGGTCTCGCGGTCGATCCGGCGCATGGTGTTTTCCAGCGTTTCCAGGGCGCCGGTCAGGTCATCGTGCTGCGAATCGAGGTATTCCTTGCGCTCCTTCAGTTCGCCCAGTTCCTGCTCGGCCGCCATGTTGACCGGACCGATCCGTTCGATTCGCCGTTCGATCTTCCCCAGTTGCACGTCCAGCTCTTCGACGCTCAGGTCCGCCGGCAGTTCCTCGAGGATCTGCTCAAGCTCATGGCCGGTCGCGGCCATCTGATCCGCGAGGCCATCGCGCCTAACCTCGATTTCCCTTTGCTCCACGCGCGCCTCGCCGAGTTGTTCCCGCTTCTCGGCCAGCCGCCGCTGGATTGCCGCGCGTCCCGATTCCGCCGCGGCCAGCGTGCCGTCGGCTTGTTCGCGCGACTTCCGGGCCTCGTTCAGTCTTTGGTCGATGCGGGGTTTGCGTCTGAGCGAGGACTTCAGGTTTTTCCGGGCCCTGTCCAGCGCCTCGATCGACTGCTCGCGCAGGCTCCTCAGCCGACCGATCCGTCCTTCGATATCGTCGATGTCCGCCGCGATGCGTTCACAGGACCGAAGCGCCGCCTGGCGCTGCGACCGGAGTTCCGCCTCGCGGCGTTCCAGGTCGCGGCTGCGCTCGCGAGCCGCGGCGGTCCGCTCCCGCATCGCCTGTATGTCCTGGGCCGCATCGGGCTTGCGGCCGGCAACCGACTCCTGTTCGGCATTGGCGGTCTTCAGATCCTCGTTGAGTTGCTCCAGGCGGGCCTGCAATTCGGCCCGGGCGGATTCTCCGGGGGGAATATCCAGGACCGGCGCCGCATAGTCGTCCGTATCCTCCAGGACCTTTCTCAACGCGGCGATCTCCTCCTCGCGTTCCAGCGCGCCCTCGCCCTTGCGGCCGGCAACCCGCAACCATCCCCGGCCAAGCCACACGCCCTGCGGAGTGATCACGGACTCACCCTTGCCCAGGTCCGCAATCATCGAAAGCGCAGTGGACACATCCGGCGCGGTCCGAACCGTGGCGAGCCATCCGGCTGCTGCGCCCGCTCCCCGCACTTCGCCCAAAAGCGTTCCATCCTCCGCGGAAGTCTCTCCGCCTTCCACCAGCATGAGGCCCGGCGCCAGTTCATCGACCCGCGCCAGGGAGGCAAGTCCGTCAACGCGGGTGGCCTCGACAAAGTCCCCAAGCACCAATTCCACGGCGCCGCGCCAGCGGCGCGATACCTTGAGTTTCTGGGACAGGCGGGGGCGTTCGGCCAGACCGCTCCTGTTCAGCCATTCGACGGCCTTTTCGCCACTGCGCCGGCGTGCGGCTTTCTGCAACGACACGAGGCCGGCCAGCCGCTCACGCAGCAGCATCTCGCGCTCCTGGCGCAGCGACTGAAGGCGCATTTCCGCCGCGTGCCGGTCCGCTTCCCAACGCGACTGGCGGTCCACGGCCTGTTCGGATCGAGCGCGCAGCTTGGCCTCTTCTTCGCGCGCCGCCGCGAGTTCCGGCTCCAGCTCGGCAAGCATGGCCTTGCGCCGCTCGCGAGCGCCCGCTTCCTCCTTGAGTTCGGTGCGCAATTCCTCAAGCCTTTCAGCCAGTTGCGTCAGTTCGGCCTCACGCTCCCGGCCCAGCGCCTGCTGCGTGCCTACGGTATCCTCGAGGCCCGCGATTTCCGCCTGCAGTTCGTAGTAGGCGCGGTTGGCCTCGTCAAAAGCCGCCTGCGCCTCCGTCTGCTGCTCGCGCGCGGAGAGCATGCGCGCCTCCAGACCCCGGTGCTCCGCCTCGACCCGGGCAAGCTGCGTTTCCCGGGTACGGGCATCGACCTTCGTCCGCTCGAGCAGCCGGTCCAGTTCGCGAATGTCCAGCGACAGGCGTTGCGCCTGCACCTGCCTCTTCTCGCCCAGGTTCTTGCGGTAGCGCCCGGCCGCCGAGGCCTGGCGCTTGAGCCGGCGCAAACTGCTGGCCAGCTCCGCTCGCCGCTCCGCCAGCCGCTCCAGGTTCTCGCGGGTACGCGCAATGCGCAGGGTGGTCTCGCGCCGCCTCTGCCGGTAGCCCGACACACCCGCCGCCTCCTCGAGATAGGCGCGCAATTCATCCGGACGCCCCTCCACCAGAAGGTTGATCATGCTCTGCTCGATGATGGCGTAACCGCCTATGCCGAGGCCGGTACCGGCGAACATCTGGGTGATGTCCTTGCGCCGGCAGCGGGAATTGTTCAGAAAGTACTCGGAAATGCCGTCGCGCCCCACCGTGCGCCGCACGGTGATTTCACCGTAGTCGGCGAACCTCGAGTTCGGAACGGGCTCGGTATTGTCGAACAACAGCTCCACGGTAGCCGCCCCGAGCGCCGTTCGCCGTGCCGAACCGTTGAAGATGACTTCGGCCATCGCCCCGCTGCGAAGCTGGCGGGCGGAGATTTCGCCCAGCACCCAGCGTACCGCGTCGATGATGTTCGATTTTCCGCAGCCGTTGGGGCCGACTACGGCGAGGGATTTCGTGGGAACCTCGATGTTGACCGGGTCCGGAAAGGACTTGAACCCGGCCAGGCGGATCCTCTTAAGGCGCATTGACTGCGGTTCTCAAGGGCGGGGCTGGTGGTGTAAATTGCCCTGCCATGAACCCCATCCTGGAGACTTTCCCGAACCCGCGCACGGGCCGCAATTATACCATCAGGGTGCGCGCGCCCGAGTTCACCTGCCTGTGCCCCAAGACCGGACAGCCGGACTTCGCGGAGCTTGTGATCGACTACGTGCCGGACGCCCATTGCGTGGAACTCAAGTCGCTGAAACTGTATCTGAACTCGTTCCGCGACCGCGGCGCGTTTCACGAGGCGGTCACAAACGAGATCCTCGATGAACTGGTGTCGCTGACCCGGCCGCGCCATATGCGAATCAGCGCCCGCTTCAATGTCCGGGGCGGTCTCTACACCACGGTCACGGCGGAGCACCGTTCGCCGGGATGGGACCCCGATTCGCCGGTGGATGAAAGCCGCGCCGAAGAGACCGCATAACGCTATAATGCCGCGCGCTTGCAACACCATGAAAGACCAACTCATACACGGCATTGCTCCCTATCGCCCGAAGAAGGGTGAGAAGTACATGAATGACGCCCAGTTGGAGCATTTCCGCAAGATACTGCTCTCCTGGAAGGCGGAATTGATGGGCGAAGTGGAGCGCACGGTGCATCACATGCGCGACGATGCCAGCAATTTTCCCGACCCCAGCGACCGTGCGACCCAGGAATCGGAATTCGGCCTGGAGCTGAGGACCCGCGACCGGGAGCGCAAGCTGCTCAAGAAAATCAATGCCGCGCTGGAGCGGATCAATGACGGCAGCTACGGCTATTGCGAGGAAACCGGCGAGGAGATCGGCCTGGAGCGGCTGCAAGCCCGCCCGGTGGCAACGCTGTCGGTGGAGGCCCAGCAGCACCGCGAAATGGCCGAGCGGCAGTACCGCGACCGCACTACCCGGTGATCCCGCGAATCAGGCATTAGCGCCGCGCAACGCACTCCAGGGGGGATTCAATCAGGAAATTGGCGAATTGGCGAAGCCGGGCCGCGGCGGCGGCCGCGCTGTTGCTGCTCGTGTCCCTGGCGGCATCGGCGCAACAGCGTTCGGCCGGCGGACTGGACGCCATGCTTGCGGAGCCGTTCCCGCACATGCCCGAGGCGCTCGGCCCCTTTTCGCACAAGATATCGTCGGACAATCCGCAAGCCCAGGCCTTCTTTGACCAGGGCCTTCAGTTCAGATACGCATTCGCCAAGTACGAAGCCGTGCGCTCGTTTCGCGAAGCGCAGAAAGCCGACCCCGAGTGCGCCATCTGCTATTGGGGCGAAGCATGGGCCTGGGGTTCGTATCTGAATGTTCACATGCGGGAGCGCGAGGCGCCGTATGCGTATGCGGCAATCGGCAGGGCTCGCGACCTGCGCGGCAAGGCCAGCCCGCGCGAGCAGGCCTATATCGATGCGCTTTCGGTCCGCTATGTGGCCGATTACGATTACGAGGACCGCCGTGTCCAGGATCGGGCCTACGCCGATGCGGCGCAGCTGCTGGCCGAGCAGTATCCGGACGATCCCGACGCGGCGACGCTGTACGCCGAGGCGCTTTTTCTGCTCGAGCCCAGGCGCGGCTACCGCGACCTCGAAGATCCGGACGTGAAGCGGATTCACGCCGTGCTCGAAGGCGTGCTGGCGCGCGACATCCGCCATCCGGGCGCCTGCCATCTCTACATACACGCCACCGAATCGACGGCCCGTCCGGAAGTTGCGGAACCCTGCGCCGAGCACATCGGCAACGCCATTCCCGGAGCGAGCCACATCAACCACATGCCATCGCACACCTTCAACGAAGTGGGGCGCTGGGGAGACAGCGTTCGCGCCAGCATCCAGGCCTGGCACACGGACCTCAAGGCGAAGGCTTCCCTGGGAGTTTCGACCTACCCCACGCACAATCTGCAAATGCTGTCATTCGCGGCCTCTTACGACGGTCAGGGCGCAGTCGCGCTGCGCGCCGCAAAGGACTACGCAAAGCTGACCCGCCGCAAGTCCCTGCAACTCCTGACGCTCGTGCGGTTCGGCCGTTTCGATGAGATCGCCGAAGCGGGCGACCGTCCACGGCGCGACTATGCCGCCGGGGTGTGGGACTTCGCGCAGGGCTACGCCAGCGTCAGGCTCGGCGAGCCGGATACCGGGCGGGCGCACCTCGCGCGGCTCAGGGAGCTTGCCGAAACAACCGACGCCAGGGCCCACTTCGAGCCCGCTTCGTTGCTGCTTGGCGTGCTGGCGGAAATCCTGGCCGGCGAGGTCAGTCGCAAAGACGGCAATCTGGACGCCGCCATCGACGCATTCGAGCGCGCCGCCGAACACGAAGGCAAGCTCGACTTCAACGAGCCGGAACCGTTGCCGTTCGCAGCGCGTCACTGGCTGGGCGCGGCGCTGCTCGAGGCAGGCCGTCATGCCGAAGCGGAACGCGTGTACCGCGACGATCTCGCCGAGCATCCCCGCAACGGCTGGTCACTGTTCGGCCTGCGCGAAGCGCTCGCCGCGCAGGGCAAACCGGACCCTGCCGTTCAGCGGGATTTCGAGCGGGCCTGGGCCCGCTCCGACACCTGGATCAACGCATCGCGGTTCTGAAACAGATCATGACTGTTCCTTGACGAAGGTCACAACTTCGCGAACCAGCTCAAACGCCTGCTTCGTCGCAGGCTCGTCCCCGTCCTCATGGAGCAGCGCATCGAGCAACGATTTGTTTTGCAAATCGGGCAAAGGCGTTCTTACCCACTCACCGGGAGTGCCGTCCGTCGGCTCGACGATTTGCGAGAATTGCTGGATCAGGACGATATCCTCATGCTCAAGAGCACGTAAGCGGTCGGCTTCGTCAGCGTTCAATTCCCAGCGATCGACGACACTTTGCACCCACATCTCGTCGATTTCTACCGCAACAGCCTCACGTCTCTCGCCAAGGCACTCATAGGCATGCAGGGAACCCTCTTCGCGGTAACGCCAAGGAACCCGTTCCCTCATTGCCCACGACAGCAAGCTGTTTTGTCGATAGCGCGGCCGGAAGCCCGATTCTCCCGAAAAACCTGTCGAAGCACATGCCTCGCGCAATTCATTCGCAATGTCGAGAGGAGGAGATTCGTTGTACGCCGAATCTTCTATACGGGAAGTAAGCGATTCCATGGTCCTGGGCAAAGCGACGCCGACAATCACCCTTCTGCCCGGGCGGTTCTCCACGTATCCCACGAACGGTCTATTGGGCGACACTCTTGGCCGGCGGGGCCTGGGGCGCTCGCCCTCTACCACGATTTCTTCGATAGGCTCCTGATCGTCACTTAGCTCCTCTTCGATAGGCGCCTGATCGTCACTTTGCTCCTCCCCTGTCGGAGCCGGTGTGATTTCAGTATCCGGAGCGACGTCTGGTTCGTCGGCAGGTGCAGCGAGAATCGAGGGGGCGGCAATCGCCACGGTCGCAATCAAACAGGGCAAGAATCTATTGGCTATGCGCGGCATCATTCGCTCCTCAGGCGGCCTGGCTCCGCGTGGGCGGCACGCGGAGCGATTTTCCCATAAACGGAAAGGGCTACCCGCGGGACGCCGCGAGGGACATGCCCTCGCTCCCAGGCTCAGGCGCGGCGGCGGCGGCGTGGGCGGCGGCGGCCGGCGCCATCGCCGGCGGCGGCGCCTCCGTCCTGAAGGCCGCGCATGGTCAGGCGGATGCGCCCGCGCCCGTCCACTTCCATGACCCGCACGCTGACGCTGTCGCCCACTTTCACCACGTCGCTGGTGCGCTCGATGCGCCGGTCGGACATCTGGGATATGTGTACCAGACCGTCGGTGCCCGGCAGCACCGTAACGAAGGCGCCGTAATCCATCACGCTGGACACGGTGCCCTCGTAGACCTTGCCGACTTCGATCTCCTGAACCCGGCTGCGCGGAGGGGGCGACGAGCCAGTGTCCTCCGATTCTCCGTCCAGGTTGCGCATGCTCAGGCGTATCCGGCCCTGGCGGTCCACTTCCAGCACCTTGACCCGCACCGCGTCGCCCTCGGAAAGACGGTCGCTGACACGGTCCACGCGTTCGTCCGAAATCTGCGAAATGTGCACCAGGCCGTCCTTGCCCGGAACGATCGTGACGAATGCGCCGAAGTCCATCAGCCGCGCCACCTTGCCGTCATAGATCTGGCCGACTTCGACGTCGGAAACGATCATTTCGACCCGCCGGCGCGCCTCTCTGCCGGACTCGCCATCGACCGAGGCGATCTTCACCGTGCCGTCGTCCTCGATATTGATTTCCGCCCCGGTTTCCTCGGTAATCGAGCGGATAACGGCACCACCCTTGCCGATCACGTCGCCGATCTTCTCCCTGTCGATCTGCATCGTGAAGATGGACGGCGCCCAGTCGGAGATCTCCTCCCTGGACGTCGCTATCACCTTGTTCATCTCGGACAGTATGTGCAGGCGCGCCGTGCGTGCCTGTTCCAGGGCTTCGGCCATGATGTCCCTGGTTATTCCGTCGATCTTGATGTCCATCTGCAAGGCGCTGATGCCCTCTTCGGCGCCGGCCACCTTGAAGTCCATGTCGCCCAGGTGGTCCTCATCGCCCAGAATGTCCGTCAGGACCGCGTAATCGTCGCCATCCTTCACCAGGCCCATCGCAATGCCCGCCACCGGGGCCTTCAGTTTCACGCCGGCGTCCATCAGCGCGAGGCTGGAACCGCAGACGCTGGCCATGGAACTGGAGCCGTTCGACTCGGTGATCTCCGAGACCACGCGGAGCACGTACGGAAACTCCTCCATGTTGGGCAGCACCGCCGCTATGCCGCGCCGGGCCAGCCGCCCGTGGCCGATTTCGCGCCGCTTGGGTCCGGTCATGAAGCCCGTTTCCCCCACCGAATACGGCGGGAAGTTGTAGTGCAGCATGAACCGGTCGCGGCCGGTGCCTTCCAGGCCCTCGACGATCTGCGCGTCGCGGTCGGTGCCCAGTGTTGCGGTGACCAGGGCCTGCGTTTCGCCGCGAGTGAACAATGCCGAACCGTGGGTGCGGGGCAGCACGCCCACCTCGATGTCCAGACCGCGAACCGTGAAATTGTCGCGGCCGTCGATACGCGGCTCGCCCGACAGCACCCGCTTGCGCACGATGTCTTTCTCGAGGCTCTTGAGCGCGGACGTTAGTTCCCGCAACTCCGAAGACGCTGCGTCCTCGGCAGCCAACTCCCCGATTACCCGCGCACGGACTTCGCGAAGGCTCTCATTGCGCTCGGTCTTCTCCGTGACCGTGTAGGCCGCGGAAACATCCTTCCCGGCGACGCGGGTCACCTCCGCGGCGAGTTCCTCGTTCTCCGCCTTCGGCTGCCAGTCCCAGGCAGGCTTGCCGGCCTCGGCGGCGAACTCTCCGATCGCCTGGATCGCCGCCTGCATCTGCTCATGCCCGAACAGTACGGCATTCAGCATGATTTCCTCCGGCAGCAGGTCCGCTTCCGATTCCACCATCAGCACGGCGTTCTCGGTGCCGGCCACCACGAGGTTGAGCCTCGACGACTCCAGTTCCGTGGCGGTGGGGTTGATGACGAACTCTTCGTCCACCCATCCCACCCTGGCCGCTCCGATCGGCCCGGCGCAGGGCAGTCCCGACAGCGCCATGGCCGCGAACGCACCCAGCATGGAGGGTATGTCCGGATCGACTTCCTGGTTGGTGGACAGCACCGTGGCGATTACCTGGACGTCGTGGTGAAAGCCCTTGGGGAACATCGGTCTCAGGGGCCGGTCAATGAGCCGGCAGGTCAGGGTTTCCTTTTCCGTCGGCCGTCCTTCGCGGCGGAAAAAGCTGCCGGGAATCCGGCCCGCGGAATAGGTCTTTTCCTGGTAGTTCACCGTCAGAGGCAGGAAATCCCGGCTGGGATCGGCCTCCCTGGCGCCTACAACGGTTACGAGCACGACGGTTTCCGACATGCTCACCACGACGGCGCCATCGGCCTGGCGCGCGATTTTTCCTGTTTCCAGCGTTACCGTATGGCTGCCGTACTGGAATTCTTTCGTTACGATAGACACTGCTTCCTCTCTTGCAATGGTTTCGACGCGCCCCTTGTGCGCACGCCATCCTTACTCCATGGGCGGAGTGGTTCGGGCAAACATTCCCCGGTCGCTCAGCGTCGCAGGCCGAGGCGGGAAATCAGCTTGGCATAGCGTTCCTGATCCTTGTTCCGCAGATACTTGAGTAGCCGGCGGCGGCGATTGACCATGCGCAGCAGGCCGCTGCGCGAATGATGATCCTGCTTGTGCGCCCGGAAATGGCCGGACAACGCATTGATGCGCGCCGACAGCAGCGCAACCTGCACTTCGGGGGACCCTGTGTCCGCCGAACCGCGCTGATATTCCTGCACGGTCGCGCTGATATCACTTGTCGTAAGTGGCATGCCTGTTTTCTTCAGCCCTTGTTCAAGCGGCGTATTGTACTCCGGTTCGCAAGCGTAGAACGCCCTATTCGCCCCCGCGGAGATGTTCCCCCTGGGGCTTCAGAAGGCGGCGCGGAGCCACCTGGCCATCGATTGTGGCTTCCCCTATGCCGATGAAGCCTTCGGCAGCCGCGTACAGACGGACCGGACCCGGCCGCGTCCCACAGGCCGCGGCAACGGGGTTCCCCCGCTGCAGATAGAAACTCTCGCTCGCAGACAGCCTTACGGCAGGTAAAGCCGGAACGGCGGCATCGGCGGGCAGGAGAAGCGCATCCAGCCCGGAACGTCGCCCGGCCGCAACGGCCTCGATCCGGTCCATGGTCACCATGCCCGATTCTTCAAACGGCGCCACGCCCAGCCTCCTCAGCGCGCTCACGTGGGCAAGCGTGCCGATTGATTCGGCGACATCTTCAATCAGGGTGCGGACATACACCCCTCCACCGCAGGCCACCAGGAACACGGCCTCCGCCGGCGAATACTCCTCCAGTTCGAACAGGCGAATGCGGATACGCCGGGGCGCGCGCTCCACGGTCTGTCCTGCGCGCGCCAGTTCGTAAAGCCGTCTGCCCTTGTGCTTGAGCGCCGAATACATGGGCGGAACCTGTTCGGTTTCCCCGGTAAACCGGCTCAGGACGGCTTCGAGTTGCGATCGTTCCCGCGGCCGTTGCACGGTTTCGGCAACGGGCTTTCCGGCCGCATCTCCAGTGTCCGTCCTGGTCCCGAACCGGGCGGTCACGCGGTAGGTCTTTTCCGCCTTGAGCAGGAATGCGGACAACTTCGTGGCCTCGCCGAGGCACAGCGGCAACATTCCGGTGGCGATCGGGTCCAGGCTGCCCGTGTGCCCCGCCTTGCGGGCGGCGAACAGGCGCTTGACCCGCTGCAAGGCCGCGTTGGACGTCATTCCGGGCGGTTTGTCGAGCAACAGCAGCCCGCTTACGTCACGCTTTCTGCGATCGGGGCCCGTCACTTTCGGGCCGCCCGGTCTCTGCGCACGGCGTCCTCGATCAGTCCTTCCAGCGCCTCGCCCCGGGCGACGCTTTCGTCGAGCACGAACCGCAGTTCCGGCTGCCGGCGAAGGCGAAAGGACTCCCCGAGGCGCTTGCGCATGTAGCCGCTCGCAGCCTTCAGGGAAGCCGCGGTCGATTCCCCGTCGGCGGATCCGGGCAGGTACCAGACGCGGCAGACGCTCAAGTCCGGCGAAAACGCCACATGCGTGAACTGGACGCCGCTCAGCCGCGGGTCGCGAAGTTCCGAATAGGTCATGGTGGCGAAAACGCGCAATGCCCGCGCGGACAGCCTTTGCGCGCGTGTAAATTCGCGGGGCACGTCCGTCAGCGGCTGCTGCGCCCGGGTGCTCCGGCACGGAGGCCCGTCAGGTCCTGGCCTCCTCCACGCTTTCGAAACACTCGATGATGTCGCCTTCGCGCACGTCCTTGTAGTTGCGCACGCCGATACCGCACTCGGTTCCCGCCCGCACCTGTTCGACATCGTCCTTGAACCGCCGCAGGGATTCCAGTTCGCCTTCGTATATCACCACGGCATCCCGCAGGACTCGTATGGGATTGTTGCGCTTGACCAGGCCGTCGGTAACCAGACAGCCCGCAATGTCCCCGAATTTCGGTGAGTGGAACACTTCCCGGACTTCGGCGTTGCCCACGATGGATTCGCGCAGCACCGGCGCCAGGCGGCCCTTGATGACCTCCTGCACGTCATCGAGGACTTCGTAGATCACGCTGTAGTATCGCACCTCCACGCCGGTGGCCTTGCGCGCCTGCTGTCCGCCCGGATCCAGCCGCACGTTGAAGCCGATCACGGAAGCCTCCGACGTGGCCGCCAGGTTGATGTCGGACTCGGTGATGCCGCCGACCCCGGATGATACGAGATCCACCTCCACTTCGTCGCGGCTCAGGCGCGCCAGCGCGTCGCACAGCGCCTCGACGCTGCCGCGCACGTCGGCTTTCACCAGCAGCCGTACGGTCTGGGTCTCGTCTTCGCCGGGGAATGCGCCGGAGAAAGCCGGCTGACCCTTGCGCTGCGCAAGCTGCCGCTCGCGGGCCGCGCGCGCGCGCCATTCGGCCAGTTCCCTTGCATAGCGTTCCGCCGGAAACACGACCGCGTCCTGGCCCGCTTCCGGGGCGCCGGAAAGACCCTGCACCACAACCGGCGTGGAAGGCGTGGCATGGTCGATCTGCTTGCCGCTTTCGTTGCGCAGGGACTGGACCCGCCCGAACTCCGCGCCGGCCAGCAGAATGTTGCCCTTGCGCAGGCGGCCCTCCGTCACCAGGAGCGTAGTTACCGGCCCGCGGCCGGTCTCGATGGTCGATTCGATCACGACGCCGCGGGCGCCGCCCTTGCGCTTCGCCATGAGCTCCAGCAAATCCGCCTGCAGCTGTACTTTCTCAAGCAGATCGTCGATGCCTTCGCCGGTAAGGGCCGAAATCTCGGCGACCTGCGTATCGCCGCCGTATTCCTCCGGCGCCAGGCCCAGCACGTTGAGCTGGTTGCGCACCTGAGTGGGATCGGCGTCCTCCAGGTCGATCTTGTTGATCGCAACCACGATGGGCACCTCGGCGGCCTGCGCGTGCTTGATCGCCTCCTCGGTCTGCGGCTTCACGCCGTCGTCGGCGGCGATGACCAGGATAACGATGTCGGTCAGGCTGGCGCCCCGGGCCCGCATGGCGGTGAAGGCCGCATGGCCGGGCGTGTCCAGGAAGGTGATCGCGCCGTCGCCCGTCCGCACCCGGTAAGCACCGATGTGCTGGGTGATGCCGCCCGCTTCCGAAGCGGCGATGCTGCTGCTGCGCATGTAATCCAGCAGCGAAGTCTTGCCGTGATCGACATGGCCCATGATGGTCACGACCGGGTCGCGCGGCTCCTCTTCCCCGGAAACCGTAACGGCCCGCTCGAGCAGTACCGCCTCTTCGTTGGCTTCAGCCTGGGCGACGACCTCGTGGCCCATGGACTCGACGATGATCATCGCGGTCGTCTGGTCGAGGGTATCGTTGATGCCCGCCAACACGCCTTCCTGCATGAGTTTGGCGATCACCTTCTCCGCGCCGACCGCCATCTGGCGCGCCAGTTCCGACACGGTAATGGACTCGGGAACTTCCACCGTATGCACGATCGGCGCGGCGGGCCGCACAAAGGCGTTGACGTTCTCCACCTTGGCCGTCGCGTGCCGGCGCGCCTTGCGGCGTCGGGTGCGGCGCGGGCGCACATGGGCGGCCACGTGCAGCTCTTCCCTCGGCGGAGCCTTCCTCGATCGTGCAGCCTTGGGGGCCCTCGCCGGCTTGCGCGCGGCATCTTCGCGGACCCGGGCCGCCTGGGCCGCCTCCGCCCTGCGCTTCTCCTCCGCCTGTCGCTCCGCCTGCTCCCGCTCCAGGCGAGCCTGTTCCTGAGCCTTCTCGAGATCGGCCTCCTCCTGCGCCTGCTTTTCGGCGTCTTCCTTGGCCTGCGCCTTGAGCGCCTCCTCGCGTTCGGCCTCCTCCTTCTCCTTGCGCGCCTCTTCCTCGGCGAGCTGCTTCTCCTTCTCTTCAGCTTCCTTCGCGGCCTGGCTTTCCTGCTCCAGCCTGCGCGCTTCCTCTTCCTGGCGCCGCGCAAGGGCTTCGCGCTCCAGCGCCGCCCGGTTTACGAATTTCCTCTTGCGCCGAAAATCGACCTGGACGGCCCGGCGGCGCCCCTGGTCAACCTGCACTACCTCCACCGATTCACGGCGGGTAATGCTGATTTCCCGCGGCATCGCGGAGTCCCTGGACACGGACTCACCGTGCCCGTGACGGCTGCGCAGAAAGGCCAGCAACTCTTCGCGGGCCACGTCCGGCACGGTCTGGCTGGCGTCCTCGAAGCTGTGCCCGGCGCGCTCAAGCTGGTCCATCAGGTGCTCCACCGGCACCTTGAGATTCTCGGCAAGTTTGGCGACAGTCAGGTCAGTCATTTTCCGCCTGCGCCTCCTCCTGCTCCTCCTCGGCAAACCACGGCGCCCGCGCCGCCATGATCAGTTGGCCGGCAAACTCTTCCGTCAGGTCTTCGATATGCTCGGCCAGGTAGTCGGCTTCCTCCCAGGCCAGGTCCTCCCGGGTGGATACGCCCTGGCCGGCCAGCGAGTAAGCCAGCGCTCGGGTCATGCCCTCCACTTCGAACAGGTCGTCGGCCGGGGCGGCCTGCTCCATTTCCTCTTCGCGGCTCAGGGCGTCCATCAGCAGCACGTCGCGCGCGCGTCCGCGCAACTGGTCCACCAGCGGTTCGTCAAATTCCTCGATCGCGTAAAGCTCGGCGACCGGGGAGTAGGCGATGCCCTCGAGATCGGTGATTCCCTCGTCCACCAGCACCTGGGCGACGTCTTCGCCCACCGACAGCTGCTCGCGGAACATTTCGATGAGTTGCCGATTCTCCCCCTCGATCTTCGACTCGATCTCGGTGGGCGTCATGGCGTTCAGTTCCCAGCCGGTCAGGCGGCTGGCCAGGCGTATGTTCTGCCCGCCGCGGCCGATCGCCTGGGACACCATGGATTCGGAAACGGCGATGTCCATGCGGCGGTGGTCCTCATCCACCATGATCTGCACGACATCGGCCGGCGACATCGCGTTGACGACGAACTGCGCCGGGTTCTCGTCCCAGAGGATGATATCCACCCGCTCGCCCGCAATCTCGTTGGTGACGGCCTGCACACGCGATCCGCGCATGCCCACGCAGGCGCCCACCGGGTCGATCCTGGGCTCCCTGGAACGCACGGCGATCTTGGCCCGCGCACCCGGATCGCGGGCCGCGCCCAGGATTTCGATCAGGTCCTGCCCGACTTCGGGAACCTCCACCCTGAAAAGGGCCATCAGGAATTCCGGGCTGGTCCGGGTCAGCTTCAACTGCGGTCCGCGGGTTTCGGTCGCCACCTCGTAGAGCAGGCCCTTGACGCGGTCCTGCGGGCGAATCGGCTCTCTCGGAATCATGTGCTCGCGCGGCACAAAGCCCTCGACGCCGCCGCCCAGGTCCACGTAAACGCCGTTCCGGTCCACACGCTTGACCACGCCGCTCAGCAATTCGCCGATCCGGCCCTGGTAGCGTTCCCGGATCAGCGCGCGTTCGGCTTCGCGTACTTTCTGGTTGATGACGTGCTTGGCCGTGTAGGCGCCGATATGGCCCAGGTCCATACCGTCCATGGGCTTCTCCACGACACCGCCGGGTTCCGCCTCGGGATCGATCTGGCGGGCCTCGGCAAGGCGCAACTGGCGTGTGGGCGCTTCGATTTCCTCGGACTCGTCTTCCATGACCTCCCATTGCCGGAAGTATTCCTGCTCGCCGGTATGCCGGTCGATGGCCACCCGGATCTCGACGTCCTCGGCGAGCAGCCGGCGCCGCGCAGCCGCGAGGCCCGCCTCCACGGCGGAAAAGACCACGTCCTTGCCGATGGCTTTCTCGTTGGACAGAAGCTCCACGGCTTCCAGTATTTCCTTGCTGCCAAACATCCGTCAGTCCTCGAAGCGAATTTCCGGAGCCAGTCTCGCCACCATGACGTCCCCCAAGTCCAGTTCGACCCGCCCGGTTCCGTCGTGAACGTCCAGCACGATGACATCGCCTTCGCGCGCCAGGAGCGTGCCGCCGAAGTTCCTGCGGCCGAGATGCGGGCCGCGCATTCTCACCTGCACCCGGCGCCCCGCAAAGCGGTCAAAATGCTCGGGTTTCGCCAGCTTTCGGTCGAGACCGGGCGATGACACCTCCAGGTTGTAATGCCCCGGAATCGGGTCCTCCACGTCGAGCAGTGCGCTGACCTGGCCGCTCACCCGCTCGCAGTCTTCAAGACCGATGCCCGAATCCTGGTCGATGAACAGGCGCAGCACCTGGCCGCGCCGCTCGCGTTTCAGTTCCAGGTCCGCCAGTTCGTACCCCATCGCTTCGACGCAGGGCTCCAGCAGTCCGTTCAGCCTGTCCAGAATCAAATTCACCATGCACAAAAAAGCCCCTCGCGGGGCCATCGCAAAACCAATATTGGTAGCGGGGACAGGATTTGAACCTGTGACCTTCGGGTTATGAGCCCGACGAGCTGCCTGACTGCTCCACCCCGCAACCGCGAGGGAGAAAATTATACAGGAAAACGCCGTCGCAATTGAGCTGTACGCCGCCAGCTCTTGTAGCGCCAACTCTAGCCCTTCGTTCGTCCCCATCCTCGTGGGAGCGTTGGAGCAGGGACAGCGAGAATCGAGCCATGGATGGCGTCTCCAGCGAGGAGGGGGACGAACGAAGGGCGAGGAAGCACAAACAGCGAGAATCGAGCCAGGATGGCGTCTCCAACGAGGAGGGAGACGAACGAAGGGCGATGGAAACACGAGGAGCGACGGCTCTCGGATGGAGTAAACTGCCGCCCCCGACTATATGCAACCCCATTGAGCATGAAACAGCATGGGCGCCAAGACATTTGCCGACTTCTGCGTCGAAAACAACAGGCGCTATGCCGAGAACTTTGACAAGGCCGACGCGCCGGCTTCCCCGCGGCGCAAGGCCGCGGTCGTGGCCTGCATGGACGCCCGCATCGAGACCGGCAGGCTGCTCGGCCTTTCCGAGGGCGACGCGCACGTGATCCGCAACGCCGGAGGCGTCGTGACCGATGACGTGCTCCGCTCGCTGTTGATTTCGCAGCGCCTGCTGGGCACCGAGGAGATCGTTGTCGTCCAGCACACCGAGTGCGGAATGCTTACTTTCCGCGATGATGAACTGAAGGACGAGATCGAAGCGGACACCGGTCTACGGCCCTCGTTCGCGCTGGAGTCGTTTACGCACCTCGAGGAAAACGTGCGCCGGTCGATTCGCCGCATCCAGGCATGCCCGTTCATCCCCGTAAGGGACAAGGTTCGCGGCTTTGTCTACAACGTCAGGACGGGCCTGCTGGAGGAAGTACTGTGATGGGGGCCGGATAGTCCGGAAACCCGCCACCCGCCACGCCGCGCGCGCAATACGGGTGATACTATTCGGCCTTGCCGCGGCAACCTGGTTCCATGCAACCGCAGGGTGTCCGGCGCCACGGCAACCGGGAAACGACTTGCAAACTGCCAAACGAAGGGGAGAGCATCATGGCGCAAGCTGCCGATAAAAACTACGCCGGCGTCTGGGACAATCGTCTCGGCTTCGGCAAGAAACCGGTCGTTATCGTTATCGACCTGCTCAAGGGATATACGACCGAAGGTTCGCCGCTCTATGCGCCGGGCGTCGTGGCTTGCCTGAAGGAGGTGCCGGACGTCATCAAGGCGGCCCGCGCCGGGGGCGTGCCGGTGATCCATACCCGGGTGCTCTACAACCCGACCAATTACGAGGACGGAGGCGTCTGGACGCTCAAGGCGCCGGTGCTCAAGGACCTGGTGCCCGGCAATCTGTATGCCGAGTTCTGCGACGAGGTCGCCCCGCCCGAGGGAGAAACGGTCCTGACCAAAAACTACGCAAGCTGTTTCTTCGGCACCAGCCTTTCATCGATCCTGGCCGCCAGGGGCGCGGACACGCTCATCATTCTGGGCTGCACCACCTCGGGCTGCATCCGCGCCTCCGCGGTTGACGCCGTACAGCACGGCTACCGGCCAATCGTGGTCCGCGAATGCGTTGGCGACCGGCACGACGGGCCGCACGAAGCCAATCTGTTCGACATCCACGCCAAGTACGGCGACGTGGTGTCCAAGGCGGAAGCCCTCGAATACCTCCAGAGTCTATAGCTCAGGCAAACGCTCCGGACCACAATCCACAAAAGGAGACCTCCATGTCGAATCTGACTCAATCCAGGCATTACGACTTCGTGCCCATCATCGACCGCGAGCCGTTCA